>CAYMQL010000571.1:0-2286 GCA_964392255.1 uncultured Planctomycetaceae bacterium
CACAACCCCTTATGGGATAAGCATGTCCACACTTTTTCAACCCCCAGGTACGCTTTAGTCGGATGAACCAGAGAAGTTTTCCAGCAATACATGGTGAAGTGGGCTTCTCTCTGTCCATAAGGGACCATAATAGGGCGTCCCCTTTGTAGTCCACTGACGTGGACACGGGGACACAGAAAGAAAAACGCGACCAACACGGAAGGCCGCTTGACAATAATGTCGATAGGTGTTAATAAGGACCTATATGAGCAAGAGAAAGAAACTGACGCTAACCGTCGTGCTCCGCGAAGCAATTGCCGAAAGTGAACTAACCCTCTACCGAATCGCCAAGGATACGGGGGTGGTCAAGACCTGCTTGATTCGATTCATGCGGGGCGAAACCTCTCTACGGCTCGACAAAGCCGACGTGCTGGCCGATTACCTCGGGCTGGAATTGGTGAGGAAACGAAAGGCGAAGTGACCGGCCGGAAGCCGGATCGAACGAAAGGCGAAATCATGGGAACCGTGTTCAAGAAGACCTTTACGAAGTCGCTGTCGGCCGGGGCAAAGATTATCATCCGCAAGGGGCAACGGTTTGCCGAGTGGACCGACACCAAGGGAAAACGCCGGACGGCACCCGTCACCGTCGGCAAAGACGGCACCGACCGGATTGTGATTACCGCCCGGACCTATACCGCAAAGTTTCGGGACAGCTCGGGGATCGTCAAGGAGGTGGCAACCGGCTGTCGGGATGAATCCGCCGCCCGTTCGATACTCGGCAAGCTGGAGCGCCGGGCCGAACTGGTCAAAGGTGAAGTCTTGACCGCGGCCGAAGATGCCGTGGTTGACCACCAAGGCACACCGCTTGACGATCATATCGCCGCCTATCTGTTAAAGCTCGAAGCCGAAGGGGCAACGCCGATGCACCGCGACAATGTTCGGCGGGCATTGCATCGGCTGGTTGCCGACTGTCAATTCAAGCGGTTCGGCAATCTGGCCCGCGAATCCTTGGAACGCTGGCTTGTGTCGCAAGAAAAGGCCGGCATGGGGGCGAGAACCCGCAACACGTATCGGGCCGCCGCTGTAGCATTCTGCAATTGGTGCATTGCTACTGGCCGATTGCTCTCAAACCCATTTACTGCCGTGGCGAAAGCCGACGAAGCGGCCAACCCTCGGCGCCAACGCCGGGCGCTGGCCGAAGATGAATTGATCCGCTTGCTCGACGTGGCACGCCGCCGGCCGCTGTTGGATGCGATGATGGTCAGGCACGGCAAGCGGGCGGGTGAGGCCGTCGGCAATCTTCGGGAGGAAACACGCCGCCGGTTGGAGCGGCTCGGGCAAGAGCGGGTTTTGATCTACAAGACGCTGGTGCTGACTGGGCTTCGCAAGGGCGAACTGGCTTCGATCACCGTCGGCCAAGTGGTTCTTGATGCCGCCGTGCCCTACTTGATCTTGAACGCCGCCGACGAAAAGAACCGCGAAGGCTCGACGATACCGCTTCGGGCCGACCTTGCGGCCGATCTTCGAGGATGGCTTGCAGAGAAGGCGACGGCTTTGCAGGAGGCCGCCCAGCGAGTTCCGGCGGTCCGATTCAACTCGAAACACCAAAAACGGCAGAAACGCAATACAAGCGATTCTACGGGACGAGAGGGACATTCTTGTCTACCATTGTCTGCCGTACCGACATTGCCGGCCAATATGCCGCTGTTCACTGTTCCGAGAGACTTGGTGCGAATCCTCGATCGTGACCTCGTTGCTGCTGGAATCGCTCGACGAGTAAAGGATGCCGACGGCAAGGTGAGGATCGACAAACGGGACGAACGCGGCCGAACGATTGACGTTCATGCCCTTCGCCACACCTTCGGCACGTTGCTGAGCAAAGCGGGCGTTGCACCGCGAACGGCACAAGCGGCCATGCGTCATTCTGGAATCGACTTGACGATGAACGTCTACACCGATCCGAAGCTGTTGGACGTGGCTGGGGCCGTGGAATCGTTGCCGGCTCTCCCTCTCGGGGCTGGAAGGCAAACGGCAGCAAACGTCCTAAGTGCAACAGGCACCGACGATTCAAGGAGTTTGCCGCTTGCACCAATGCTTGCACCAACTACTGGCAAAGTGAGCATATTGGGGTCTATTCTGGACAAAGCGGCCAAGGTTGCCGAGAGGACAAATGCAATTCGATCCATCGTCGCAAGTGCTTGCCCTGTCAAACAAAACAACCCGCCGACAATCGCTGTCAACGGGTTGCACAAAGAGCGGGAGACGGGGATCGAACCCGCGACGACCAGCTTGGGAAGCTAGCACTCT
>CAYMQL010000572.1:0-2283 GCA_964392255.1 uncultured Planctomycetaceae bacterium
CGCCACGCCTCGAATTGGCACCCAGCCGCCTGGGTTTCGCACATGCTCGATTGCCGGATTTTTGGCACGGCCGCTTGGGGACACCATCTGACCAACCTCCTGCTGCACGCTGCGACGGCGATGGTGCTGTTGCTCGCGCTCCGCAGACTTACCGGCGCGCTGTGGCCGAGCGCGTTTGCGGCAGCCGTCTTCGCCCTCCATCCCCTGCACGTGGAATCGGTCGCTTGGATCGCCGAACGCAAAGACGTCCTGAGCGGGCTCAGTTTTGCATTGACCCTTGCCGCCTACCTCGGCTACGTTCGCCGCCCGTTCTCGCTGGGACGCTATCTGGTCGTTGCCGGCTTCTTCGCCCTGGGCCTGACGGCCAAACCGATGCTGGTCACGCTGCCGATGGTGCTGCTGTTGCTGGATTACTGGCCGCTCGAACGACTCGGGCCAAAGAGCCGGCAGCGGGCGATCATCGAAAAACTCCCGCTGCTTACGCTTTCGGCGGCGTCGTGCGCCGCAACGCTCTGGGCGCAGCGCACGGCCATCGAGTACAGCGAGCAAATATCTCTACCTATGCGGCTGGGCAATGCCGCCGTCGCCTACGTCGCTTATTTGGGCCAATTCTTCGTCCCGGTGAATCTCGCCGTGCTCTATCCGCACCCGGGCGAGCATCTGCCGGCGTGGAAAATCGCCTCGGCTGTCGTCACACTCTTAGCGATCACCGCGGGCGCCGTTGCACTGCGCCGCCGGGCGCCGTATCTGATCGTCGGCTGGCTGTGGTACGTCGGAATGCTCGTGCCGGTGATCGGACTGGTTCAAGTCGGCCGCCAGGCGTCGGCCGACCGCTACACCTATCTGCCGCAAATCGGATTGTGCATCGCATTCGCTTGGACAACAGCCGCTTTCGTCGGCCGCAACGCGCGGCGACGCTGCGCGTGTAGTTTGGCCGCGGCCGTGGTGTTGGCAGCGCTAGCCGCGTGTGCGTGGCGGCAAACCGCCCACTGGCACGACAGCGAATCGCTTTGGACCCGCGCGCTGGCTTGCACCCAGCGCAACGGCTTGGCCCACTATAATCTCGGCGTTACCCTGGCCGGGCTCGGGCGGATCGACGATGCGATCGAACACTACGCAAAGGCCGTAGAAATCGAACCGGCCTGCGTCGAGGCCCGCTACAACATGGCGGTTTTGCTGGCGCAGCAAGGCCGCACGGACGAGGCCATCGGCCAATATCAGAACGTGGTGCAGCTTGCTCCCGACTTCGCCGACGCCCACTGCAATTTGGGCGCGGCCTTGGCCGGCCGAGGGCGGGACGACGAAGCGATCGAACACTATCGCCGGGCCATCGACATCATGCCCAACATGGCCGAGGCCCACAACAATCTGGCCAACGCCCTGCTGCGCCGCGACCGGATCGACGAGGCCATTTTGCACTACCGCCGCGCGCTGGAGATTGCGCCCAATTATGCAGCCGCCCGACAAAACCTGGAAATCGCGATGGCGGCCAAGGCCCGGCAGAAAAACCCGTAGTTCAATCGAGCCGATAGACGCTCTCGGCTTTGTCTTCGTGGCGAATTTCGTCGACCGGGCTCTTTTTTCCAACGCCGGCATAGAGTCGATTGGCCGCGTTGAACACCCAACCGGCCGTTGCGCCCGCGTTCTTATAGGCGTGGACAACGCCGGGCGGAATGATCACGCATTGCCGATTCGACTCACCCACCAACGTTCGCACGCGATGTCCGCGCGTGGCCGAGTCGGGCCGTGAATCCCAAAGATACAGCATAAACTCGCCTGGGCCGATAAACGCAAAATAGTCGGTCTGGTCGACGTGTTCGTGCGGTCCCCGGGTCACGCCCGGCAGCGTCTCGCTCACATAGGCCATCACCGGATGCTGAGATTCCGGCAGCTCGTCCTCGCGATAGAGTTCGATCAGCCAGCCGCGGCGGTCGGTGTGCGCCGAAAGCGGCCGAAAAACCACGCCGTCGATCGGTCCCTCGCGAAAATCAGTGGAAGGCTGGCTCTCGGGGCATGACATCGGCGAATCCTCCGAATCTTGGACGCTGACTGCGGAACATGGCGACTGCGGAACACCGCATTAGTGTAGCAGCGCCCGCCGCCGCCGGACAAGACGGCCGGACGCCATTCGATAGGAAAACGGATGCCGTGCGGGATCACCGTCTGGTGCTTTGTCATGATTAAGATTTTGGGTGCCACTGGCTATGCCAGTGCCCGGTTTCCTGCGGATGGCCAAGGAAAGCACTGGCATAGCCAGTGGCACCCAATGCCGTTTCCAATTCG
>CAYMQL010000573.1:0-2283 GCA_964392255.1 uncultured Planctomycetaceae bacterium
GCTGGCTGCTCGAAAAGACGCTGGGGATTTCGCAGGGGTTGAAGCTGCCCCGCGTTGCGTCGCGGAGTTTTTTGCGCCGAGCGGCCCGGCGGCGTTTGACGCGCCCCACGCGCCGCGCCGGCCAAAAAGCACTTTATTTCGTCGACGTATACGCCAACTATTTCGATCCGCAGTTGGCCGAGGCGTTCGCGGCCGTGCTCGAACACAACGGGGTGGCGGTTTACGTTCCGCCGGAGCAAATGCCGGCGGGCATGCCTTCGATCGCATGCGGCGCGCTGCAACACGCCCGAAAACTCGCCTCGCATAACGTGGCCCTGCTGGCCGAAGCAATTCGCCAGGGCTATCACGTGGTTGCGACCGAACCGGCGGCGGCCTTGTGCCTGACCCGCGAATATCCGCAGTTGCTCGACGACGACGACGCCCGGCTGGTGGCGGCCAACAGCAGCGAGGCCGGCAGTTTTCTCTGGAAAATGCACACCCGGGGCCAACTCCAATTGGACCTCCGGCCTTTGAGCATCGTGCTGGGCTACCACATGCCTTGCCACCTTCGCGCCTTGCAGGTCGGATCGCCCGGCGAGCAGCTTTTGGGGCTGATACCCGGTCTTCGCGTGCATCGCATCGAGGCCGGCTGTTCGGGCATGGCCGGCACGTTCGGCCTATTGCACAAAAACTATCGAAACAGCCTCCGCGCGGGCCGAAAGCTGATATCACGGCTGCGCGATCCCGCCTTGCAGGCCGGCGCAACCGAGTGCAGCGCCTGCAAGCTGCAAATGGAGCAAGGCGCCGCGATACCAACGATCCATCCCGTCAAGTTGTTGGCGCTCTCCTACGGACTGATGCCCGAACTGGCCCAACAACTGACCGTCCATTAAAGCAACCCGCATCCATAAACTGCCGCCCACTGTCCACTGCCCACTGTCCACTCTCCACTACTTTTAACCCACCGATTATCATCGTGAGCGCTCCCTGGTATCGCGACGGACTGAAATTCAAATGCACCGGCTGCGGCGATTGCTGCACTGGCGCGCCGGGCTTCGTTTGGGTGACAAACGCCGAGATCGCGGCGCTGGCCGCGGCCATCGGCATCGACGCGGCCGAGTTCGAGCGGCGCTACGTCCGCAAAGTCGGCATTCGCAAAAGCCTGAAGGAATGGTCTAACGGCGATTGCGTTTTTTTTCACACCGAAAGCCGCACCTGCCAGGTCTACGAAGCAAGGCCGCGACAATGCCGGACGTGGCCCTTCTGGCCGTCGAACCTTGCGTCGCCCGCAACGTGGGCCGACACGGCCGAGCGGTGTTCCGGCTGCAACCGCGGGCGGCTCGTGCCATTGGGCGACATCGAAAGGCAAGCCGGCATCGTTCGGGTTTGAAGGCTGGGCAACCGAACACGGCGAGGGGCCCGGTTTTCGCTGCGCAGCAAGCGAAAACCGGGCCAATTTCCTGCCCGCAGACGATTGCCAACAGGGTTTGTTTGGGCATCTATAGACGACGTTGAAAAATGCGAATTCGCGCACGGCGCAAATGGATTCGACGGCAAAGGGCCCTTGCCAAGCCCTCCGCAAACCCGCAAACTGGAGAGATAGCCCCTTGGATGTTCAGGAAATCTCGATGAGCGAACCGTCGAAACCCGCTTTAGTCACCGCCTCTGATTGGGACGCCGCCTATCGCGACGGCACACCGCCTTGGGACGCCGGCGTCCCCCACGCCGAGCTGGCCCGGACGCTCGACGAATACCGGCTGCGTCCGCAAACCGTGTTGGAAATCGGATGCGGCACCGGCGCCGACGCCATTCTGCTGGCACGGCGTCGGTTCGAGGTGACCGCCGTCGACTGCTCGCCGATCGCGTTAGAGCGGGCGCGGCTGCGGGCCGAACGCTACAGCGATCCGATCCATTTCGTGCTGGCCGACGTTTTCGAGTTCGCCCATTCCGCCGGCCGGTTCGACTTGCTCTGCGACTGCGGCGCGTATCATTATTTGCGTCAAACACATCTGGATCGGTATCTCGACATGCTGTGGCGCGCAACGCGGCCGGGATCGTACTATTTTTGTTTGGCCGGAGCGCCGGGCGAGACCGACGAAGCCGGCCCGCCGCAGGTCGCCGAAGACGACCTGCGCAACGAGCTGGGAAGAATGTTCGAGTTCGTTCATCTTCGGCCCGCGCGATTGGAAAGCCCGCAGCGAAAGGACGGCTATCCCGCATGGTCGTGCCTGATGCGGCGTCCGACCGTCAAGGGATGAGGGGAGAGGGGATTAGCCTTGGTAGGGTGCGTGCTTGCACGCACCA
>CAYMQL010000574.1:0-510 GCA_964392255.1 uncultured Planctomycetaceae bacterium
AAACACGGCCGCCTGCAACACGCGCCACGACAGCAGACAGCACTTTTGCCGGTTCGGCGTCAGCCGCGCGCCGAATAGTTCGAGCATGTCTTCGGCGGTGAAATTTTTGACATCCTCGACCGATTTGCCGTCGAACTTCTCGACCAGCATCGAGGCGGCCGCCTGGCTGATGCAGCATCCGTCGCCGTCGAAATAGACCTCTTTGAGCGCGCCCTGTTCGTCCACCTGCAATTCCAGACGGATCACGTCGCCGCACAGCGGGTTGGTGTCCTCGTGGGCGTGGGTGCAATGGCGGCACCGCCCGCGATGGTACGGGGCCTCGTAATGGTCCTGAATTCGTTCCTGGTACAGCTCTTCGTCGTCCGGGGGCATGGCGTCGTTAAAATCGGGTGCAGCTTGTCTATCTCTCAAGTCTATGGCTCGAGTCTACCCCCGACAAGGGGAGGCTCGCTGCCGACGCTCTGCGAAAATCACGGATGCGCCGGATAATCTGTATTACCGCATCTTTTT
>CAYMQL010000574.1:520-2280 GCA_964392255.1 uncultured Planctomycetaceae bacterium
AACACTCTTAAGGGGAGGGGCATCCTATGTGTGCCGATCTGCACAAGTTCGGAACATGCCTGACAAGGCTGTTGCTCGCAATGGTCGTGTTGGCCGCGACTGCGGCCGTTTCGACCGCCCAAACCGCGCCCGAGGCCGATTCGCCCGCCATCCAGCCCTCCGATGCAAAAAGCATTCTCGACCTGGACATCGAACAGTTGGGCAAGGTCGACGTCCACACGCCCTCTCTGAACATCGAGGTCACCTCGGTCAGTAAGCAGGAAAGCACGGTTGGACGTTCGCCCGCGGCGATTTATGTCATCACGCAAGACATGATCCACCGCAGCGGTTGCAACAACATTCCCGACCTGCTGCGTCTGGTGCCGGGCCTTGAGGTCGCGCAGATCGACTCGCACTCTTGGGCCATCACCTCGCGCGGATTCAACAATAAATACACCGACAAGCTGCTGGTTCTGATCGACGGGCGCTCCGTCTACAACAACATGTTCAGCGGCGTCTATTGGGACGTGCAGGATACGCTGTTGGAAGACGTCGAGCGAATCGAAGTGATCCGCGGACCGGGCGGCACCCTCTGGGGCGCCAACGCCGTCAACGGCGTGATCAACATCATCACCAAAAGCGCAAAAGACACGCAGGGCGCCTTGGCCACTTACGGCGGCGGCTCTGAAGACCTCGCCCTGGGCGGCGCCCGCGTCGGCGGCACGCTCGGTGATAACCTCCATTACCGCATCTACGGAAAACACAAGGAAGAAGGCGCCGGCTTCAACGACGTGCATCCGGCCCACGACGCATGGCGGCAGGGGCGGACCGGCTTCCGCGCCGATTGGGAGCCCGACCGCGACAAGTCGAATCTCTTTACCGTGCAGGGCGACTACTATCTCGGCAGCGAAGGCTTTTCCGGCATCAAGGCCGTGCCGGGCTTTCCCTATGAAGAGCCCATCCTCGGCGACGACCGCGTCGAAGGCGGCAACGTCCTGAGCCGCTGGACCCACAAGTTCAACGAAGACTCCGACTGGAGCCTTCAGACGTACTTCGATCGCGCACAGCGGCAGTCTAGCGTTTGGAGACAAACCGTCAATACCTTTGACGTCGAGTTCCAGCATCGCTTCCCGCTGGAATTCACCCGGCATCACGCCGTTATCTGGGGTGTCGACTACCGCCACGTTCACGACGACGAAGGAACAGATGGATTCTCGGGCAACATCGATCCGGCAAGCCGCACGACCGGTCTGTTCAGCGTCTTCGGCCAGGACGAAATCACCTTAGTCGACGACCGGCTCTTTTTTACCGTGGGATCGAAATTCGAACACAACGACTACTCGGGCTTCGAGTTCCAGCCCAGCGGCCGGCTGCTGTACACGCCCGACAAGAAGCACTCGGCTTGGGCCGCGATTTCGCGGGCGGTCCGCACGCCCGTCCGCTTGGAACAAAACGGCCAGTTCACCTATCCCCCCGCGCCGGGCGAACCGTTTCCGACGTTTTATCGCCTCCAGGCGAATCCCGAGTTCGAGGCCGAGAACATGATCGCCTATGAACTGGGTTATCGGGCCCAGCCGAGCAAACGATTCTCGTACGACATCGCCCTGTATTACAACGTCTACGAAAACGCCGTCGCCTTGCGTCCCGCGCCGTCGCCCGACCCCGACATTATTCTGTTGTATTGGGAAAACTGCGGCTGGGAACGGACCTACGGCGGCGAAATCACCGGCGAATGGATGCTATCGGACCGGTGGCGCGTCTCGGCGTCCTACAGCCACCTC
>CAYMQL010000575.1:0-2280 GCA_964392255.1 uncultured Planctomycetaceae bacterium
AGGGCGGAGGGCGGAAGGCGGAAGGCGGAGGGCGGAAGGCGGAAAATACCGATGCAACTTCGGACGCCAATTCAGTAGCCTCGCCCGCTTCTTCCTCCTTCCTCCTTCATCCTTCCTCCTTCCCTCCGCCCTCCGCCCTCCGCCCTCCGCCTTTATTAGCGGTCGTCGGCGGAGGACTGGCCGGACTCGCCGCGGCCGCGGCTGCGGCAAAACGCGGCTTCCGCGTCGAATTGTTCGAGCAAGCAGGGTTTCTGGGCGGCCGGGCCGGCTCCTTCACAGAGCCCGAAATCGGCCGGCGGATCGACTTCTGTCAGCACGTAGCGATGGGCTGCTGCACGGAACTCATGGATTTCTGCCGCCGCGCCGGCATCGACGATTGTTTTGAGCGGTCCAACACCCTGCACTTCATCGGGCCGGATGGCACGCCGTGCCATTTCTCGCCAAATCGCTGGCTGCCTGCGCCGCTCCACCTGCTGCCTGGTCTGATGAAGCTCCGTTATCTCACCGTGCGCGAACGCTTTGGCATCGTCAAAGCCCTCGTGCAACTGTCGCGGCGGAAAATCTCCCCTCTCCCTTTGGGAGAGGGGCCGGGGGTGAGGGCGGAAGAGAGTGGAGAGAGGAGAGTGGAGAGTGGAGAGTTCATAATCCCGAAATCCCGATATTCCGAAATCCCAGAACCCGCCGACCCATGCCTTAATCATCTCTCAAAGCCGGAAGAAACTTTCGGCGAATGGCTTCGCCGCCGCGGCCAGTCCGATCGGGCTATCGAGCGATTCTGGTCGGTCGTGATCGTAAGCGCCTTGAGCGAAACGGTGGATCGAGTCTCGCTGGCCGCCGCACGCAAGGTTTTCTGCGACGGCTTTCTGGCCGCCCGCGGGGCAAGCGATCTGCTGCTGCCGCACGTTCCGCTGGGTGAAATATTTCACGATCGGCTAAACAAGTGGCTGACCGACCGCGGCGTTGTGATTCACCTGCGCACGTCGGTCCGGCAGATCGAAGGCAGACCGCCTCGCGCCGACGCGCTGATTCTATCAGATGGCACGCGCCGCACGTTCGACGCCGCGATCGTCGCCGTGCCCTGGCGCGGCGTTCGGCCGCTTCTCGGTGAAAACCTTCTGGCCGCGATGCCGGAGCTAGCGGCGGTCGAATCCATCGAGCCGGCGGCCATTACGGCCGTCCATCTTTGGTTCGATCGGCCGATTGCGTCGTTGCCCCATGCCGCGCTGGTCGGCCGGCTTGCCCAATGGGCTTTCTTCAAATCCGACGCTGAAGGAAAGCAATACTGTCAGGTTGTCATCAGCGCATCGCACCGACTCGGCCCGCGAACGCAAGACGCACTGATCGAAGAAGTCCGCCGCGAGCTGGCGGCGATCTGGCCCGCTGCTCATGCGGCAACGCTGTTGCACAGCCGCGTGGTCGCGCAGCCGGCCGCGGTCTTCTCGATGCAGCCGGGCGTGGATCGGCTGCGCCCGTCGCAGCAAACGCCTATCGAAAACCTCGCCTTGGCCGGCGATTGGACCGCCACCGGCTGGCCCGGCACGATGGAGAGCGCCGTCCGCAGCGGCCGGCTGGCCGTCGACGCGCTATGCCGTTCCCTTTGCGACCGCGTAGCGGCCAGCTTTGAATAGCCGGGTCACGAGCGCTTCTTGCCGCCGACGCGAATGCCCTCTATATTACCGGCTAGTGCTTTGTCGCAGTTAAGATTCAGGGTGCCACTGGCTATGCCAGTGCCCGGTTTCCCGCCGACGGCCAAGCCAAGCACTGGCAGAGCCAGTGGCAGTCAATCTAAAATCAAAAGATGACAAAGCGCTAGCGTCCAAACACGATGCCGCACGCGGCAGCAAGCAATTGTCGCGTCGAGGCTTTTTTCTTTCAAAATCAAGGAGATCGATGTGCCCAGAGACGATAGCGAACGCATTTTAGTGGTTCCGACCGAGTTGTTTCACCGTCTGGGGCACTTTCAAGGCTTTTGCGGCGAGGTGGATCGGTATTTGGGCGAGTTGCTCCGGCCCGAGCATACGAGTTTTCGGCCGCGGGGCGATGTCGAGAAAGACCCAAGCTTCAAACAACTGATTCCCTATGTGATTTTTCGCCACACCGACGACGCCGGCGCGCAGCGGTTGTTTCAATACACCCGCGGCACGGGCCAAGGCGAGGGCCGGCTGCATAGCAAACGCAGCGTCGGCATCGGCGGACACATTTCGGCCGTCGATGCGGCCGTCGACGGCGGCGGCAGCCCCTATGAAGAGGGAATGCGTCGCGAGTTGGACGAAGAGGTGG
>CAYMQL010000576.1:0-2277 GCA_964392255.1 uncultured Planctomycetaceae bacterium
TCGCCGTTCTTGTGCGGACCGCCTCGGCCAGGCGATTGCCCATCTCGGTGGCAGCGGGTTCGGAATTCCAGGGTAGGCCGTAAATCCACGCGGATGCCGGGTAGGAGCCAAACCGCTCCTGTACTTCCGCGAGCAGCTCGCCCGGTCGGGCAGCGGCGATGGCTTGGCTGACGGCCGGGGGATTGACCTTTTTGGCCGGGTGGCCGTGGCTTTGGCCGGCTCCGTGGTCGCGATTCCAGCAATTTCTGGCCAGCGGTACGAGCCGCCAGATGCTGCATGTTTTTTATGCGGGCCAAGTGTGGAATGATCGGGACGTGCCTTGGCATTACCCTTGGGTCATGACCGCCGTGACGCTGCCGCTGGGTTTTTTGATCCTCGGCCTGATAGGGCTTGGCTCACAATTGTTCCGCCGCAATGCCGGGGCGTCGGATTCGGACGGTTCGGATCGGTTGCCCAACGACGAAGCCGGGCTGTTGGCCGGAACGATGGGGTTCGTGTTGTTGGTGTTCTCTTGGCCGGGGACGCCGGTTTACGACGGGGTGCGGCTCTTTTTGATGGTTTTTCCGCTGTGGGCGATTTGGGTGGGAATTGGGGCGCGATCCACGGTAAAGGGGACAGTCCCATTTTCGCTAACACGAAAATTGGGACAGTCCCCGCGGCGGCTAGTTGCCCGACCATACTGGGGCCAGCGTCCGCGTTTGTCGGCGGGAGTGGTTGCGGCGATTGTGGTTTGTCAGGGCATGGGACTGTTGGTCTACAGCCCGTGCCATTTGAGCTACTACAACGCTTTGGTCGGCGGATTGGCCGGGGCCGAGCGGCTTGGATTCGAGACGACCTATTGGGGCGACACGGTGCGAGAATCGATGTTGGCCGAGGCCGCGCGTCGGTCGGCCGGCCGGCCGGTTCTTTTCGCGCCCAATTTGGCGTCGTTTCAGGCCCCGGCGATTCAGATTACGTCGCCGGCGTTGTGCGAAACGCAAACAGCGTTGATCGGCTGGAATCCGGCACGGCCCGAAACCGCCCGGGTTTGCCGCTATGCCATCGTTTATCGGCGGCGAGCCGATCTGGAAGGGGTGGAACCACTTTTGCGCGAAGGCGGTGTGGTTATGGAATATGCAATGCAGGGGGTTTGGCTGGCGAGGTTAATCGCGTTGCCCGCCCCCCTCGACGCCCCCGACGGCGCGGTTAAAATGAATAGTTTACGCTAAGAGGGGTCGGGATGGATTGCCAGCAACAGTCGCCGGTAACGGTTCCGGAGAGTTTGCGCGCTTTATATGCGCCGGTGGCTTCGAAACTCGAAGACGTTGAGAATCTTTTGCGCCGGCAGCTTTCGAACGACAACCCGCTGCTCGACCGGCTGGTGAAGCACGGGTTTCGGCTGGGGGGAAAGCGACTTCGGCCGGCCTTGGTGCTGTTGTCGGCTGAGGCCACAGGCGGCATTCGGCCCGAGCATCTGACGCTGGCGGCCATGGCCGAATTGATCCACACGGCCACGCTGGTGCATGACGACGTGTTGGACGAGGCGACGATCCGCCGCCATTTGGACACGGTCAACGCCCGCTGGGACAACGAGGCCAGCATTCTGCTCGGCGATTTTCTGTTTGCCCAGGCGATGTGCCTGGCCAGTTCGCTGGACGATGTTTTCGCCTGCCGGGTCGTCAGCGAATCGGCCCGGCGCATGTGCGAAGGCGAACTGCGGCAGATCGAAGGTCGCGGCGACTACGGTCTGACCGAATCGGACTACTTTGAAATCATCGCCGGCAAGACGGCCGCTCTGATGGCGTGTTGCTGCCAGTTGGGCGCGCATTACGCCGGGGCCGAGCCGGAGGTCTGCGACCTTTTGATGCGCTACGGCCATGACCTAGGCCTCGCTTTTCAGATTGCCGACGACGTGCTTGACCTGTCGGGCAACGAAGACGTCGTGGGCAAATCGCTCGGCACCGATCTGGTGAAACAAAAAGCCACCCTGCCGCTTATCCACGTGTTGGACTCGGTAAGCGACGAGGATCGCACGGCGTTGACGGCGGCTCTGTCGCGGTCGGGCAACCATCAGCGCGAGCTTTTGCAGCCTTGGTTCGAGCGATGCGACGCGATTTCCTACGCACGCGAGAAGGCCCGCTGGTTGACCGAGCGCGCGAGCGAAGCGTTGGCCGCCCTGCCGCCTTCGCCGGCTTGCGAATCGCTGCACGGGCTGGCTGAGTTCGTGGTCGCCCGGCAGCAGTAAGCCGTAGGGTTCGCGCAAAAGGCGCGTTTCACTCGCCCTGCGGATTCTTTTTG
>CAYMQL010000577.1:0-2271 GCA_964392255.1 uncultured Planctomycetaceae bacterium
CGCTCGTCGACGAACTGCGAAACGTCGAGGGCGTGACCAACGTCAATTCGATCCGGCACATCCGTGCGAGCATCCATTCGCCCGAGACGGAAGACGGCAAACAGTCGGTGACCGTTTTTGTTCGCGACTTTACCGGCAAGGGCGAACTGCCGCTGGACATCAAGTCGGGCGATCCGTTGCGGCTGCGCCGGCAGCTTGCCGAAGGCGAAGTGGTGCTGGGCACCGTCCTGGCCCATCGCGTCGGCGTGAAGGTCGGCGACGAAATCACTTTGGAAACCAGCGACGGCCCCCGGCAGCTTCGCGTAGCAGCCACGGCGACCGCCTATTTGGTCGGCGGCAACGTCGTGTATATGGAAGGGGCAACGGCCCGGCGACTGCTGAACGTCGAGGGCGTCGACTATTTCGCCATCGACGCCGTGCCCGGCACGCAGGCCGAAGTCGCCAAAAAGCTCAAGCCGATCTGCGACAAGCACGGGTTGATGCTGCAATCGTTCGCCGATCTGCGCAAGCGCGTCGACGATCTGTCGAAGGGCGTCGTGGCCGGCCTGTGGAGCCTGCTGGTGCTCGGGCTGATCGTCGGGGCCTTCGCCATCGCCAACACCCTGACGATGAACGTGTTGGAGCAGACGCGCGAGCTGGCCTTGCTGCGCGTCGTGGCCATGACCCGCTGGCAAGTCCGCAAGACGATCTTCGCGCAGGCGATCATCATCGGCTTCATCGGGCTGGCGACCGGCACGGTCGGGGGCGTCATCGGCGCCTACGTGATGAACGTCAGCTCGGCGACCCTTTTGGGCCACGCCCCGGTGTTCGCCCTGCATCCTTCGCTGCTGCTGGTCTGCTTCGGGGCCGGTCTGGCGGTGATTCTGGCCGCCGCATGGTTCCCCGCCGAACGCGCCGCCCGGCTGAATCTGCTGATCGCGCTGCAGTATGAATAAGAGGGATTAGGGATTGGGGATTGGAAGTCGACGAAGGGGAGCTATTCCCGAATATTCCTAATTCTACTGCGCAGGTTCGTGGGCCGAAGGCCCTCGGTTCATCCAGCCCAGGGCATCGCCCTGGGGATAGGGGCATTGGTGGAAAGGAACGGCCCAACGGGCCAAATGTTCCCCCGAATTTGCGGTGAATGATTGGTCCGTTGGACCGACAGAATATGTTGTTTGTGTCCTCGATCCCCAGGGCGATGCCCTGGGCTGGGTGAACAGTTGCCCCTTCGGGGCAATTTTTTAGCCGCAAGTCGCGTGTTGCATTCATGTTGTGCCGAAACAAGGCAAATCAACGCTGCGCAGTAGAACTAATCCCCAGCTCTCAATCCCCATCGGTGACCAAGAAATTCTTGAACTGCCAGGGGTCGTCCCAGTCGAGGTCCGGCTGGTTGTAGCCGTGGAAGTGGTTGACGTAGTGTTTCAGCGGCGTCCAGTCGGACGGGATGGAGAGCGACTGGCCGAGGTACGGCCGGGCGATGTCCAGAATATAGTCGTGGGGCATGTCGTCGGGCACGCAGACGCCGCGGTTGGGGTTTTGGACCATCCACAGGGTCGCGGCCACGACCGAAATGGCCACTTGCATTGTGGTGGCGTTTTGATGCGGCACCAACCGCCGCGACTCGTCAATGTCGAGGACGCTGCCGGTCCACCAGCAATTGTAAGCATGGCCCATCAGCAGAGCGCCGAGGATGTCGGCCCCGCCGATGATTTCGTCGCGCATGATCCGCTGCTTCGGCTGTAACTCGTAGTCGCGCCCGCGCAACTCCTCCAGCGAGACGATCGCGCTGTCGCAGGGGCAATAGGCGTAATGGACGGTGGGACGATAAACGGGCTGGCCTTCTTGCCAGACCGTAAGGCGGTCGGAGATGGTGAAGGCCTCGCCGTGGCGGATGATCATGCCGCGGATGGAGAAGTGCGGCACCCAGGAGACGACCCAGGTGTTCAATCCCATCCGGGCGAGGCAGATTTGGTTTTTTGGTCCCTCGGGATGTTGATAGCTGAACGGGGGTAGCTGCTTTTCGTGCGTACCCCAGCCCAATTCCGCGGTGGTGATGCCCTCCTCGCGGAAGCCTTCGATGCACCAGGTGTTCACAAACTCGTCGACTTGCTTGGGTCGGTCGGTCAGTTGGGTGTCGCGTTCGCTGCAATGAATGACTTTGACGCCCAGCTTCATGGCCAGCCGATTGAACGTCTGGTCTTGGACGAGTTGGCGGATCTCGTCGGCGTCCGATCCGGTCGCCTTGTTGTCGGCCAACAGTCTTTCGGCGATGTCGATGAGCCCCTGCTT
>CAYMQL010000578.1:0-2269 GCA_964392255.1 uncultured Planctomycetaceae bacterium
CCCCCCCAAGACTTTCGCGTTGTCGGCGAAGCACTCGCCCAATACCGCCATGCCCGTCTGCCTGATCGCTCTTGGCTCGAATCAAGGGGATCGGCGGGCGATTCTCGACGCGGCGGTCGCCGAACTCGCCCGGCAGCCGAACGTCAAAGTTCTCACTCGAAGCCGATGGCGCGAAACGGCGCCGGTCGGCGGTCCGCCCGATCAAGAACGATTTCTCAACGGGGCGATTCGCGTCGAAACCTCGCTCGCGCCGCATGAGCTGTTGGCGTGCTTGCAGCAGATCGAGAGGCGCGCGGGCCGGCGGCGGGCGGAACGTTGGGGGCCGCGCACGCTCGATTTAGATTTGCTGCTTTACGACGCGATCGAACTCGATGCGCCGTCGCTTGCGCTGCCGCATCCGCGCATGGCGTGGCGGCGGTTCGTGCTTGAGCCGGCGGCCGAAGTCGCCGGCGACCTGCTTCATCCGAAAATCGGCTGGACCATCGCCCGGTTGCTCGAACATTTGAAATCGGCTCGTCCGTATGTGGCCTTTACCGGGGCCATCGGCGCCGGCAAAACGCACATGGCCGAGCGATTGGCCGCTGCGCTGGCGGCGCGGCAAATCGTCGAGCAGCCCGACTGGGACGAGTTGGGACATTTCTATGCCGATCCGGCCGGGTATGGTTGGCGGACGGAGTTGGACTTTTTGGCCCAGCGGGCCCGACTGCTGGCGGCCGATGCGGCCGGTTGGTCGGAGCCGCAATGGACGGTGAGCGATTTCTGGTTCGACCAGTCGGCGGCCTTTGCCCGCGCGTGGCTGCCCGATGAGCAATTGCCGGCCTATCTTGAACAATACGAGATTCTGCGCCGCGGCGTCGTGCGGCCGAAGCTGCTGGTGTTTTTGGACGCGCCGGCCGAGCGTCTTCTGGCTCGGGTGCAAGCCCGGGGGCGCGCCTGCGAACGCAATTTGACACAAGAACATCTCGAGCGCATTCGACAAACCGTGTGCCGGCAGTCAAAGCAGCCGGACGTGGGCCCTGTGCTGCGTCTCGACGCCGGCGAGGGCGAGGCCGGTTTCGCCGAGGTGCTGGCGGCCGTGCAGGGAATGGAATAAACTGTCTCGTCATGGGTCCTGCGGCGACAAAATTGGTGACGACCGTTGCGCAACTGCGCGACGAGCTTGCGGCTGCGCGCCGCGCGGGCAAGAGCCTCGGCCTCGTGCCCACGATGGGCGCGCTGCACGAAGGACACTTGAGTCTGGTCCGGGCGGCCGCGGCCGAATGCGATTACACGGTCGTCTCGATTTTCGTCAATCCCAGCCAGTTCGGTCCGCACGAGGATTTTGCAAAATATCCGCGCACGCTTGAGAACGACTTGAAGCTTTTAGGCGACTGCAATACCGATCTGGTTTTTGCGCCGAGCAACGATGCGGTTTATCGCCCCGGGCACGCCACTTGGGTCGAAGTCGGTTCGGTCGCCGCGCCCTTGGAAGGCGTTTGCCGGCCGGGACATTTTCGGGGCGTGGCCACGGTGGTGTTGAAGCTGCTGAACATGGTTCAGCCCGACGCCGCCTATTTCGGCCAAAAAGATTATCAGCAGTCGCTGGTGATCCGACGGATGGCGGCCGATCTGGACGTGCCGGCGGCGATTCGCGTTTGTCCGATCGTGCGCGAGCCCGACGGATTGGCGATGAGCTCGCGGAACCGTTACTTGAGTCCGGCCGCCCGGCAAAGGGCGCTGGTTTTGTGGCGCAGCCTGCAACGGGCCGCCGAACTCGCGGCCGCCGGCGAACGCCGCGCCGCGGCGATCGTTGCGCAAATGCAGGAGGTGATTGCCGCCGCGGAAGACGCCCGGATCGACTACATCGCTCTGGTCGATCCCGAGACGCTCGAACCGGTCGAAACCATCGCCGGCCGCACGCTGGCCGCGCTGGCCGTGAAGATCGAGAATACCCGATTGATCGACAACCATCTGCTCGAACCGAAACAATAACGCAAAAAAGAAGCACGGCATCCACGAAGGACGCGAAGTTCACGAAGAGGGTGCTGCGGAATCGCATTTCTGCCATTAGAGATTGAGAAGCTTAAATCGAGATATTCTGCGTCCTCTGCGGTAATAATTTTACGCCATCATGTGCCAAACGCTATTTTTCATTCCGGCTGAGTTGTTCGGTTATCCACTGTTTGGCGCCGGCTTGCTGCTGGCTGTTTGGGCCGCGGCGAGCGTCGGCGTCATGGCGTGGCTCGTCCGGCGGCAAGGTTTTTGCGCCGATACTTGGGTCTACGTGCCC
>CAYMQL010000579.1:0-2261 GCA_964392255.1 uncultured Planctomycetaceae bacterium
GCCGCCCGCGTCCATGCCCTGGAGCACCAGCAGCAACGAGCGGCGGCCCTCGGCATAAAGCCGGTAGCCAAGGTCGGCCAGCACGGCGATATTGTTTTCCAACTCGGCCTGGGCGTGCTTCTTTTTTTGAATGCCGCCCGTGTAATCGGCGTCGAAATCGGCTAGCCGGACCTTTTTGCCCGGCGCAACGCAAAGCGGTTGTTTTCCCATGGCGAACCTCGATAACCTGATCCCCTGCAAGGATAGGTTACGACGCCCGCTGGGGCAAGCAGCAGAACGAGTGCGGCAATGGATTATAGCAGTGCTGCGAACGCTCCCAAAACATCAATCCTGTTTAGCGGCCGACGGAACGTCGGGCCCGGTATCATGCCGCCGGGCTAGACATTCTCCAATTCCGCCGCGTCGTCGCAGTACGTAATCGGGGCGGGAATCGGCCGCTCGACGAACGCCGCCAGCCGCTTCGCGCGGGTCGGATGCTGCAAGGCCCGGACCGCCTTGTTCTCAATCTGCCGAACCCGCTCGCGGGTCACCGAAAAGATCTTGCCGACTTCTTCAAGCGTATAGGTGTAGCCGTCGGCCAAACCGTACCGCAGCCTCAGAATTTCGCGCTCGCGATAATCGAGCGTCTCGAGTACGTCGGCGATGCGGCTCTTCAACAGCGAGCGGCTCATCTCCTGCAAGGGCTCGCCCTCGCGATGATCCTCCAAAAACTCGCCGAAATAAGTGTCTTCGTGATCGCTCACCGGCTGGTCGAGCGAGAGCGGCTGCCGGGTCATTCGCAACACGCAATCGGTTTCCTCGACCGAAAGCCCGGCCTCGCGGGCGGTTTCCTCCAGGCTGGGCTCGGCCCCGTGTTTCTGAAACAGTTGCCGCACCGCCGTGCGCACGCGGCCCATGCTTTCGATCATGTGGACGGGCACGCGAATCGTGCGGCTGTGATCGGCCACGGCCCGGGTGATTGCCTGGCGAATCCACCACGTGGCGTAGGTCGAAAACTTGTAGCCGCGGAACGACTCGAACTTGTCGACCGCCCGCATCAACCCCGTGTTCCCCTCTTGGATCAAGTCCAAAAAGCTCAGGCCGCGGTTCCGATAACATTTTGCGATGGAAACGACCAGCCGAAGGTTTCCGGCCGACAGGTCGCGTTTGGCCGTCTCGTATTGCTTCGAAAGCCCGGCAATCCGCGCCAAGCGGCGGCGAAGCGTGGCCGGGCTTTCCTGCACGGTCTGCATCAGGCCGTGCAGCTCCTTGCGCAACTCGGCGGTCTGGACCAGACCGTCTTCGTCGCGGCACGGCGCGGCCAGTTGGCGCTGAATCGTCTCCATGCGTTGGGAAATCTGCTGAAGCCGCGTCAAAAACGGCAACAATCGCTGGGTCCGAAGCCCCAACTCCTCGACCAGCCGAACCGCCTTCGCGCGGCGGTTCAACAGCCGCCGCCACGCCTGGCGGCGCTGCCGTTCCGGCTGCCGCCGACGCACGGCCAACCGGAAATCGCGCCGATTTTCCAACATCAAGCGGTGCAGCGTCTGGACGTTCGGAGTCAACACTTTCAACAGCCGCGTTTTCTCGCGCACGTTCACCACCGACACTTCTATCGTGCGGTCCAACCGCAGCTTGTTGTCGCGAATCTTCTCCAACATGCCGACCGCCGCCTGCAAGGCAAAATCGTTGGCCAGCAGACAACGGCGGAAACGGCGCCGACTGCGCTCGATCCGCCGAGCCACGGCCAACTCTTGCTCCCGGCCCAGCAGCGGAATCTCGCCCATCTGCATCAAATAAATGCGAACTGGATCGTCGATCCGATCGTCGTCCCCGGTCGGTTCCGCGTTGCGCTCGTCGCCCGACGATTCCGGCAGTTCATCATCCAGCGGCGGAAGCACGTCGTCGAAATCGTCGTCGTCCAACGGATCGTCGAACGACGCCTGGACCGGCGCCGGCTTGTTCTTCGGGGCAGAGGCCGCGACGCGGCTGCGCGCTGTGCGAGTGCGGGCTGGAGCAGGACGACGCGGCGTTCGGCTGATGGCTTTTGGCAAGGAAGCACCTCAAGGGGACAGTGCGTGGGGGCGTGTTGGTTTGCGGCTGACATCCGCTGGAAAAAGCACATCCTGCGCCAATTCGCACCCGCGTCCGAAGCCATAACGCAACCCCTTGCAAAACAAGGCCTTGCGTCAACACGCCATCGCCAGAATCGCCGCTATCCGGCCGGAACGTGTTGTTTCGTCAACACCAACAACACCGCCCGTGTTGTTTTACGGCAACCT
>CAYMQL010000580.1:0-2254 GCA_964392255.1 uncultured Planctomycetaceae bacterium
TGTCGTTGCCCGAGTTCGACACGTAGTAGGTCGAGAGCATTTCGCGGGCTTCGAGGGCCTCGCAATGCAGCGAGCGGCCGCGGGTTGCCCGGCGGCGGCGGGATTTATTCGAGCGGCTGGAATCCGAGGAATTCAACATGGAACGCCACAGTTCGGAAATCATTCGCATGGTATTTTCGCTCCTAAAAAAAGCAGTTTCTAACGGCCTGTTGTGCATAACAGCAGGCGCAACGTCCCCCCAAGGTACGCCGCGACTTTTTCTCGAAATACGATCTCAACGCCCGGACAGGTTTTCTCCCCTCCGCCGAGACGTCAAACGTGCGAACGATCCGTTGGCGGGCGAGTGCCACCAAGGTGCCTTGCTTGGCGAAGGCTCGTTCTGCGACTCAAGCTAGCAGATGCCGACATTGCTGCAATGATTATTTTTTATCATTCCGTTGTTGTTTTTTGTCAAAATAGCCATGTGCTTGAATGCGGTGTTGTTGTGGATGGGCTCTACGCGACCTTTATGGGGGGGTTTTCTGATTGGCAGATTGGAGTTAATCTTATTGTCGTCGGAGGTGTGTCGTTCTTGTCCGCCTTTTCATGCTAGGCCAGGAGTTTCCTCGTGCCTGCCTTGCGGCGAGTCCTGTTGATGGTCGAGACGGCGAGCGTCCTCGAGGGCGTCGGCCGTTATGCCGCCGCGCACGGCCGGTGGTCGTTGTGCGTCAACCATCGGGGCATTGTCGTCGACAATTCGCTGCGGATTCTTCGGTCGTGGGACGGCGATGGGATCATCTTTCACAGTTCCTGCCCGTCGCGAGTCGAGGCCATTCGTCGCAAGAGCTTGCCGGCGGTCGACACGAACTGCGGCGTGATCGGCCATGGATTCCCGCTGTCGTACGCCGACGACGTTGGGATTGTCCGGTTGGCGATCGATCATTTCGTCGAACGGCAGTTTCGGAATTTTGCTTTTTGCGCGGTCGAAGACCCTAATTGGGTGCAGTGGCGCCGCAGGGCGTACCTTTGCGAGTTGAAGAAACGCGGATTCGACGCCCACGTTTGCGCGCTTAGGCAATCGACCGGAGAAACTTGGTGGCGGCAGCAACAGAAGCTTGCCGAGTGGGCAATCGCGCTTCCCAAGCCCGTGGCCATTTTGGCCGCCAACGATGTTTGTGCGACCCGATTGATTGCGGTCTGTCATGCAGCGGGGATTCGCGTGCCCGAGGAGGCCGCCGTCCTAGGCGTCGACAACGACGAAGTGCTATGCAACCTGAGCACACCGACGTTGTCGAGCGTCCAAAAAGACATGGTTTCGACGGGCTATCACGCGGCCGCGCTGTTGGACAGGCTTATGGAGGGAGAGCCTGCGCCGCCCGAACCGGTTTGGATTCCGCCGTTGGGCGTGATCGCGCGGCAATCGACCGACGTGATGGCCGTTGAGGATCCGGAGGTCGTGCGGGCAATCCAGTTTATTCGCGAACACGCCTGCAACGGGATCGCCGTGGCCGACGTGTCGCGCGGACTTTGCGTTTCGCGTGCCACGCTGGAACGCAAGTTTGCTTCGTTTCTGCGAATCACGCCGGCGCAGGCGATCGCGCAGCTTCGGGCCCAGCGGGCGAAAAGCCTACTGGCCGAGACGGAACACAGCATCAAGCGGATTGCCCAGCTTGCCGGCTACTCGACCCAAGCGCATCTGACCGTGGCCTTCAAGCGCGAGACGGGCCTGACGCCCGGCGAATTCCGCCGGCAACATCGCGGCGGCCAAGGGGCTTGCTCCGCGATGGGGTAACGCCGCAAGAACGACAACAGGCCGGCGCTGGCTTTGTGCCAACGCCGGCCTGCGCGATGGTGCAACGGGGGGAGTTGCGCTACCTGCGAATCAACAATTCATCCTCAGCGTCGGAGTCGAAATAGGCTTCGAGCGCGGCGGCGGCCAGTTGGCCGCGAACGGCCGGGCGGTGCAGGTCGGATCGCGAGGGCAGCAGGCGCACGCCCTCTTCGAGCGATTCTTGCATCACGCCGCGGTTGCTATGGCCCAGGCCGAGCACGTGGCCCAACTCGTGCGAGACGACGGTCAATAGGTCCATGCCGTGGAAAGTGGCTAGTGGCGAGTGGTCAGTGGCGAGTGAGTCCAACCTCCAATCCCCAATCCCTAATCCCTTGCAAGCGGCATCGGTGTACCAGCCGTATCCGGCGGCGTCGTCGTCGAGGTAGACCGTCGAGCCGGCGGTAGCGCCCAACATGCTGCCGTCGCCATAGCCGCCGAGGTCGG
>CAYMQL010000581.1:0-2251 GCA_964392255.1 uncultured Planctomycetaceae bacterium
GACGGCGCTCAGGCGCTCGATTATGTTTTTGTCGACGACGTGGTCGAGGCCACACTAGCAAGCCTCGGTTGCGCCGAGTCTGGGAAAACGTACAACATCGGCTCCGGGTCGGGCACGACGATCCGCGAGTTGGTCGGTTTGATGCTCGAAGCGGCGCACTCGCCGCTCGAGCCGGAATACGGCCCGGCCGATTCGACCGCGGGAAGCCGCCGCACGGCCGACTGCGAACTTGCCCGACGCGAATTGGGTTGGACGCCCCGAACCTCGCTGCGTCGAGGGTTGGAGTCAGTTTATCAATGGATGGCATCACGTCATGAACGCAATTGATCTTTCAGTCGTGGTTCCCTGCTACAACGAGGCCGGAAACCTGCGCGAGCTGGTGCAACGCCTTGCCAACGTATTTCTGCGCCGCGGGCTTCGCGGAGAAATCGTACTGGTCGACGATTGCAGCCAGGACGACACGCCCGCCGTCGTTGCGGAACTCGAAAAATCCTTTCCCTGCCTGATCGCCGTTCGCCATCCGGTTAATCGTGGCCAGGCCGTGGGTTGGGACACGGGCTTGGCGCGCAGCCGAGGCGAATACGTCTGCGTGATCGACGCCGACCTGCAATACCTGCCCGAGGACGTGTGGCGGCTGTACCGCGAGATCACCACAAGCCATTGCGACATGGTCCAAGGGTGTCGCAGTTCGATCGGCCGATTGAAGGACGGCCGCTACATCTTGAGCAAAGGGCTGAACACGATACTGAACGCATGTTTCGGAATGCGGCTGCGCGACAACAAGTCAGGGTTCGTCATCGCGCGGCGCAACACGCTCCAGGCCGTTCTGCGTCGAAAATACCGCTACCATTATCCCAACACGTTTATCGCCGTGGCCGCAAAGGCCCGCGGTTTTTCGCTGCGCGAGGTCGAGGTTTTGTTTCAAAGCCGGATGGTCGGCAAGTCGTTTATACCGCGATTTCCGCTGGCCGTGGTGTTCAAAGTGTTTTTAGACCTTTTCAAAGGGCTGGCGGAATTTCGTTTCCAAAACCAAGACGACGCCTATCTCGCCGAGTTTCTCGAGCGTCATCGGCCGCAGCCGAAATCGTGCGAACGTCCCATGCCGTGGTGGCGGAGAGCATGGCAATCGCTTTATTTCCTCACGTTCCCCATGCACAAGTGGATGCTCACTCGCGCCACGAAAACCTATTACCAGCATCTCTCGCAAAGCCAGTGGTTGAGCCCTGAGCATATCCGCGAACTCCAAGAAAGCAAGCTGCAACGGCTGGTTCGACACGCCTACGACAACGTCGGCTATTACTGGGAGCTTTTTCAGCGCGCGGGAATCCGTCCCGAAGACATCCGAACGCTCGACGATCTTCGGCGCGTGCCGATGCTCTCGAAGGAGGCGGTCCGCCAAAACCTCTATTTTGAACTGCTCTCGAACAACCACGACAAGCGGCAGGTCCAAAAAATCACCACCAGCGGCTCGACCGGCGAGCCGTTCGTCTGCTACGTCGACCGCCGCCAACTCGAGATTCGCTGGGCGGCGACGCTGCGCAGCCAAGAGTGGACCGGCTATCGCTTCGGCGATCCCCAGATGCGCCTCTGGCACCAAACGATCGGCATGAGCTGGTCGCAGATTCTCCGCGAGCGAATCGATGCGCTGCTTTCGCGCCGCGCGTTCATTCCCGCGTTCGAGCTGACCGAACCGCGATTGCTCGATCTGTTCCAGGAAATCCGGCGACGCCGGCCCGTGCTGATCGACGGCTACGCCGAGGCGTTGAATTATCTTGCGCATTTTCTGAAAAGCCACGACGCCGAGGACATTGCGCTTCGGGCCATTATGTCGTCGGCCCAAAATCTGCCGGAGCCGTCCCGCGAAATCATCGAAGACGCTTTCGATTGCCGCGTGTTCGACAAGTACGGGTCGCGCGAGTTTTCCGGCATCGCCTACGAATGCGAACAGCACGACGGACACCATGTGGTCGCCGAAAGCTACATTGTCGAGATTCTGCGCGAGGACGGCCGGCCCGCCCAGCCGGGCGAAGTCGGCGAGATCGTCATCACCGACCTGAACAACTACGTGATGCCTTTCATTCGCTACCGCATCGGCGACCTGGCCGTCGCGATGGACAACCGCCGCCCCTGCCCCTGCGGCCGCGGTCTGCCGCGCATCGGCGCGATCGAAGGTCGAACCCAGTCGATCATCCTCGGCGCGAACGGCATCCGAATGCCCGGCGCGTTCTTCTACCACGTAATGAAAGACTAC
>CAYMQL010000582.1:0-2250 GCA_964392255.1 uncultured Planctomycetaceae bacterium
TAGTGGGCGAGCGCGATCAGTTGCATCAAGAAATCACCCGGCTAGAAGAAGAGCGGCATCGGGCCGAGCGTCTGCTGCGCGAGATCGATTTGGCCCTTGCGCTGCGCGACCGCTGGCTGCAAAGAGGCGCGCTGGACGACCAACTTTCGGCCCTGGGATCGCCGAAGTCGTTGCCCGAGGGCGCTCTCGAACGGCTCGACGCGCTGAACGCCCGGGTTGAACGGCGTCAGAAGCGGCTCGACCATTTGGCCCGGCTGCGCGAAGAGACCAAGCGCGAGTTCGCCTCGATCAAAGTCAACGAGGCCCTTTGGCGTCAGGCGGCGCGGATCGAGGCTCTCGAAGAGCAAGAGCCGTGGATCGCCAAGTTGCAGGCCGAGGTTGTGGAATTGCGGGGCGAAATCGGCCGGACCGAGTCAGAATTGACCGCCGAACGCCAGCGGCTGGGGTTGAGCGCAGAGGCATCTGCGCCGTTGTCGATTTCCGGCCGCGATCAGTCGGCGTTGCGTTCGGCGGCATCCGCCGTGCGGCGCGCCCGCGCGCGATTGGCCGAAGCGCGTCAGGCCGCGTCCGCAGCCGCGGAAAACGCCGACCTGCCGGCCGCGCAACTTGAATCGGCGCTGTCGGTCCGGGGCCAACCCGACTTGCCGACGGCCCTCGATCGCGCCGGCGGGCTGGTTTCGCAGTTTCGCCGCCGTCTGCAACTCGACGAGCGATTCGAGCAGCTTGCCCGACGCCAGATCGAACTCGAAGACCAAACCCGGCAGTTGTCCGACCGCAAGATGCTGCCGATCGGCGTTTTGGCGGGTCTCGGCGCGATTTTTGTCGCCGGGGTCGTGCTGATTCTTGCCGGGCTGTTGCTTCCGATTCCGAGCATCGGCTCGGCCGGCATGATTCTGACCGTACTGGGGCTGGCCGGCAGCGGGGCCGCCGTGTTTCTGAAAGTGATGTTGGAACGGTCGAACGCCGCGCAGTTGGCCGCTTGTGAAAAACAACTCGGCGTGCTTCACCTGCAAGTTCAACAGGCCAAGGATGATCGCGATGCGCTCGACTCGCAACTGCCGCGCGGCGGGGGACCGATTGCCGCGCGTCTTCAGGCGGCCGAACGCGAGTTGGCGGCCCTCGAAGAATTGGCGCCGCTGGAGGCGCGTCGCAGCGCGGCCCGACAAGAGGCCGACGCGGCGGCCCGGCGCGCCGACGAGGCCCGGCGGAGTTTGCATGCGGCCCGGCGTCGTTGGCGGCAGTCGCTTGCGGCGGCGGGCTTGCCCGCGGAACTCGGCCCGAAGCACGTGCGCCGTCTGACGCAATTCGGCGTCCGGCTGGCCGAGACGCAGCGGCGGCTCCTGCGGCGGCGCGACGATCTTGTGCGCCGCGAGCGCGAGCTCGATTCGATCGCGGCTCGAATTGTGCAATTGGCGGCCGAAGCCGGAGTGCCGCTGCACGGCGTCCATCCGGTTGAACAGCTTCGGCAGCTTTCCGAGGCCGCCCTGCAACAAGCGTCCGACGCCGCGCGGCGCGACGCACTTCGCCAGCGGGCCCGGCGCATCCGCGCCGCCCGCGCCAAACACGAAGAAGCCGCCGGCCAGGCGAAGCGCCGCCGCCGCGCGCTGCTGTTCGAGGCCGGAGTGCGCGATCAACAGGAGCTTCGGCAGCGGGCGCTCGAATGTGCGCAGGCCGATGCGCTCCGCCGCCAGCGCGAGACGATTGCACAAGAAATCGAAGCGGCTTTGGCCTCGCGATGCTCTGAAAACGCGATTCGCCAGCAGATCGAAAGCGATCAGAACGCGCCGTTGCAAGTCCGTCGCGAAGAAATCGCCCGGCGGCTGGCGCTCGCCGCCCAGCAGCTTGGCCAGTTGCTCGAAAATCGGGGCCGGCTGAGCGAACAGATCGAATCGCTCGTTTCCGACAAGCGATTGGCGGCGAAGCGGCTGGACCTGGCCGTGATCGAAAAGCGGCTCGAAGACGCTTTGCACCGTTGGCAGGTGCTGGCCGCGACGTGCCGCATTTTAGACGCGATTCGCACACTCTACGAACGCCATCGGCAGCCGGAAACCCTGCAAGAGGCCTCGGGCTATCTCGACCGACTGACCGGCGGACGCTACCTCCGCGTGTGGACGCCGCTGGGCGAGCATGTCCGAGTATCCGCCCGCATACTCGACCCAGCGCCCGTCCCCTTCCGACGCCTGCACGCTCGTCACCACACGATCGAGAAAGTAGCGGTCGTGGCTGACGACGATCATGGCCTGCCGCGAA
>CAYMQL010000583.1:0-2242 GCA_964392255.1 uncultured Planctomycetaceae bacterium
GCTTGTCCAGCAGTGCGTCGGGGATGTCTGCCGGTTTGTCCGGCGGTGAGGGAAACACGGTTGGGCAAGCGAACCGTGGCACCCGTGCCGAAAGGGGAGAGGGGAGAGGGGAGAGGGGAGAGGATTCGGCCTATCATCCGTATCCCGCGTCGGGTGCCACTGCTGGCTTGTCCAGCAGTGCGTCGGGGATGTCTGCCGGTTTGTCCGGCAGTGAGGTTGCCCAAAGCAACGCCGACGGTCAACCCAACAGCGGCGGCGTTTGCGTCCAGCGGCCCGAGGGATACGTCGTCGGCCAGCCGCCGCGCGAGTCGACCTCAAAATATCAGCCGCCGGCGGACGGCGACGACGCGCCCGGCCGTGTTTTGGGGCCTGGCGAGTGGCAACCGAGCCCCGAGCCGCCGCCCAAAAAACGCGACGAAAAGCCGGACGATAAATTCGACCCACGACGCCGCAACAAGCACGAAGAGAGTCTGGCCGAGAAGCGCGGCTACGATTGGGCGCTGCGCGACGCGGCACGCGGCTCGGTCGGCGTGACGCGGCCGATCCGCGTGGAATGCTACGCCGACCGGCTGGTGATTATTTCCGAGCGAGGTCTCGCGGCCAACAAAGTCATTCCGCTGGGGCCGCAAACGCGATCGACCGTCACCTTGCTGGTCTCAACGGTCTGGGAACACATGGAGGCCTGGGGAATGGCCGGTCGCGGCATGTATTGGCGGCCCGTGCTCAAGTTCCACGTCGCCCCCGGCGGCGAACAGCGGTTCAACGAGCTTTCCAAGCTGTTGGATGGCAGCGGACTCACGGTGGAGAGGAAATAGTGGCGGATGAGTGGAGAGTGGAGAGTGGAGAGTGGAGAGTGGAGAGTGGAGAGTGGAGAGTGGGCCGCCGTGCCGGCGGCCGCTAAACGCTTGATTTCAATTGCAATCATAATCTAATCCCTAATCTCTAATCCCTAGCCCCTAACCCCTAACCCCTAACCCCTCCCATGCCACGCCCCGCGCCGCAACATGCCGAGCCGATCAACAGCGATTCCTTCCTGGACATCGTGGCTAGCGTCGTAAGCATCATGATTATCATGGTGGTTATGGAGGGTTCGCGCATTAAGAACTCGCCCGTGACGGCGGCGATTCCGGCCACTCCCGAGTCGATCGCCCTGGAAAAAGAGCTGGCCGGCGAGCAGGCCATGCGGGGCGACGTGCTTCGGGCGGCCGAAGAGACGCAGAACCTGCAACACGAGACGCTGCGCCGCGGGCTGCATCGCGACATGCTCGCCACGATGGTCTCGGCCGTCGAGCATAAGCTTCAACAGCGGCGGCAGCAGCTCGACGCCGCCAAGCAGGCCGAGTTCGATCTGGTCCGCGGCCTCTCGGAATCGCAGTTTCAACTCGAACAGCTCGCGCGTCAGCGGGAACAGGCCGAAAAGACGGCCGACGCGCCGGTCGTGGTGGAAAGCTACCCGACGCCGCTGAGCCGCGCGGTCGACGGTCCCGAGGCCCATCTGCTGATCCAGAACGGCCGGGTCGTATTTGTTCCGGTCGAACCGCTGCTCGACGAATTCCAATCGGAGGCTAAGCGGCAAGTCTATAAGCTGCGAGATCAGCCCGAGCTGACCGACACGGTCGGGCCGATCGACGGATTCCGGCTTCGCTATACCCTCGCGCGTCACGACATTGCGCCCGAGACGGCCCAACGCACCGGACACGGCGGCAGCTACGCGCGGCTGGAACGATGGACGCTTGTGCCCAGTTCGGACGAACTGGGCGAGCCGGTGCGGCTAGCGTTGCAAGAGGGCTCGGATTTTCGCCGGTCGTTGGCAAAAATTCTGCCCGGCCGAACGACGGTCACCATTTGGGTCTATCCCGATGGCTTCGAGGCCTTCCGCGAGGTTCGCAAGGAGCTTTATCGGCTGGGGTACACGATCGCGGCCCGGCCCCTTCCGCCCGGCACGCCCATCAGCGGCTCGCCCGAAGGCAGCAAGTCGGCGGCACAGTAACGAATTACTGTAAAATGATTTGCGCCGATACCCATGTTTCCGAGGTGTTGTCTTTTCTCTAGAAATGATGTATTATACGTATGTTACACGTATTGGCGGGCATCTCTATGCACAAAAAGCTGACAATTACCATCGACGAACACGTCTACGAGGGCCTGCACAAGACCGTGGGCCGCGGCAACATCAGCCAGTTCATCGAAGCCCTGGTGCGCCCGCAGGTTCTGACGGATGCCGACGTTGAGGAGGGCTACC
>CAYMQL010000584.1:0-2241 GCA_964392255.1 uncultured Planctomycetaceae bacterium
GTGCGCCATTTGGCCAGTTCCTACGCCTACGATCATGGCGAGGAGAACGAGCAGACGCTTCGCAGCAGCGTCGACGAGGTGTCGGCGGCATTGCAGAAGGAGCTGCAAGAGCGGGTTGCCAAGGCGGGCGTGGTCGTCGATGAGGCGAGGCTGACGCACCTGGCCTATGCGCCCGAGATCGCCGGCGTGATGCTCCGCCGCCAGCAGGCCGAGGCCATCATCGACGCACGCCAAAAAATCGTCCACGGGGCCGTGAGCATGGTCAAAATGGCCCTGCACGACCTGGCCGAGCAGGAAGTCGTGCAGCTTGACGAGGAACGCAAGGCCACGATGGTCAGCAATTTGTTGGTGGTGCTTTGCGGCGAGTCCGAGGCCCAGCCGATCATCAACGCCGGGACGCTGTACACATAAACCCCGACTGGATCCACAAAGCTGCGATCGTTAAGGAACTCTAAAATACTCCGACAAATAAATGTACTCCTCACACTCCGTGTGAGGCCGGATTTCCTCACGCGGAGCGTGAGGAGTACATTTTGTTAGAGTCCCCATAATTAAGCCGCGACCGGCCGTCGCGCCCGTTGGCATGGAATCGCGAAAATCTTTCTTACTGCGGATCAGTCCCTCGCTCTATCGCGAGCTCGAGGCGTGGGCGCACCAAGAGCTGCGCAGCGTCAACGGGCAGATCGAGTATGTTTTGAAGGAGGCCGTGCAAAAGCGACGCCGCACGGCCCAAACGGACGACGAGCCGGCGGTGAAGAAGCCGTAGCGGATCGTCCGACGCTGGGCAACGGATGATTCGCTGTCGATGTAAACGCGACACGTTTAGCAGCCGCCGGCACGGCGGCTTGCATCGCAATCGGGGCCGACGTTCCGTCGGCCGCTAAACGGCGGCTGAAAAACAACTCGTGTTTTCAAAGCGATCCGCCCTCACCCCCTGCCCCTCTCCCAAAGGGAGAGGGGAGTTATTGGTCGGCCGCTAAACGGTCACATAGCGAAAACGCCGTGCCCGAATTAACGATGGAGCAGCCGGGCGACCACGACCGCAAGATTGCCGACGATCCAAAGCCAATCGCTTGGCGAATCGTCGACTTCGTGCAGTTCGCGCGTGAACGGCCCCTTGATCTTGGCCAGCTTGGCCAAGGACTCGCGCTGTTTCTGCCGGGCTGCGTCTTCGGCCTGACAACGCCTGGCCTCTTTCAGCCCTCCGAGGCGCACCCAATCGAGAATCTGCGCCAGTTCGTCGATGTCGAACCAGACGCCGTGCTCGCGGCATCGGTCGACGATCACGCCGCTGCGGCGGCCGTAGTTGATCCGGCTCATCAGTTTTCGGCAGTGCGGACACTGCCGATAGGACCATTTTTCTCCGTTCCGAGCCGAATTGCCGCCCGGCGTCGGCGCGTTGGCACGCAAATCGAGGCCCAGCGCATTGCGCGAAGCCTGCTCGACCAGATGGTCGAACACATTGCGTGCGACCCAGAAGCCGGCACATCGCGGGCATTCCAACAGGGCCACGCCGCCGATCTGACGGTGGCGAAGCCGCGACGCGCCGTCGCACGCCGGGCAAGGATATGACGTATTTGCGCCGGCCAATGTCTCCGGCACCAGGGCCACGCCGCAATGATGGCAGTACTTGGCCCTGTCGCTCACTCGGGCAAGGCATTGCGGGCAGACCGTGTTGAGGTCTTGTTCGTGGATCGTAAAATCGGCCCCGCAGTAGCCGCAGGCGGTACTCTGCTCTTGCCGCGGCCCGCCGCACGACGAGCAGCGGACCACGGCCGCGTCGTGGCCGTGCGGCCGGCGGATTTTCAGCACCGTCCCGCAGTGGCAGCGGAACCGGCTGCCGACGGCCCGGCCGGTGGCATCAAACTGGCGTTTGCATTGGGGACAGGCGACAAGCAGCCGCATAGACGCTCCAAGTCGTGGCTGGAAACTGAAGAATATCTCCCGATATTACGACATGCAGTACGTTGCCGCAACCGGTGTACGGCTGGTACACTTAGAGACAGTGTGATTGAGACTACACCCAATTGTCAGGCTGCCGGGTAATCGTTTACGAGCCGGCGCCGCCAAGGGGGACAGTCCCATTTTCGCGGTGAACCACGGAAATTGGGACAGTCCTCTGTAGACGGTTACGGCTGCCGGAAGATTCAAGGAGCGATTCATGCGGGATACGTTACCCTCCGATCAATATTTCAAACACGTTCGTTTGCTCGGGGTACTGGGGCTGCTCATCGTCGGGTT
>CAYMQL010000585.1:0-2239 GCA_964392255.1 uncultured Planctomycetaceae bacterium
GTCTACCGCCAACGACTTTGTCGCCCTATTCAGACTCGGTTTCCCTATGGCTCCGGCCCGGAAGGCCTTAACCTAACGCCGCAGACGGTAACTCGCCGGATCATTATGCAAAAGGCACGCCGTCACGCATTGCAAGCAAGCTTGCCATAGCGCTCCGACCGCTTGTAGGCACATGGTTTCAGGTTCAGTATCCTCCCCTAGCAGGGGTTCTTCCCATCTTTCAGTCGCCCTACTGAGTTCACTATCGGTCGTCAGGGAGTATTTAGCCTTGCGGGATGGTCCCCGCAGATTCAGTCGGGATTCCACGTGGCCCGACCTACTCAGGTACCCTTCGGGAGGCTACACCACTGTCGCGTACCGGGCTGTCACCGTCTATGGCCTGCCGTTCCAGGCAGTTCTGCTAGTTGGTAGCTTGATAACTCCCATGTGAAAGGCCCTACAACCCCGTAGAGGAAAACCTCCGCGGTTTGGGCTATTTCCTTTTCGCTCGCCGCTACTGGGGAAATCGATTTTTCTTTCTTTTCCAGCGGTTACTTGGATGTTTCGGTTCACCGCGTTCGCGACACACGCCTATGGATTCAGCGTGTGCTAATTCGGGAATCTCGGGATCAACGCTCGTTTGACAACTACCCCGAGCTTATCGCAGTCTTCCACGCCCTTCTTCGGCTCCTGACGCCAAGACATCCCCCATGTGCCCTTAGTAGCTTGGCCACATGAATCTGACGCTCCTAAAACGAGCCGATTCACGTGTACACGCTTACGAAGCCCGCACCAACCCCACTCGCTTGCAAACCAACCGCCGAAGCGACCGGCCCCCAAACGAAATGAAGCCGCTGCTGGCTTCGAGTAACGAATGCTCTAAGTGCCCTTGGAGCCACGCACGCGCGACATTCGCGAGTGCGTGAATCTCACATTAAGATGCCACTTCATTACCACAACCAAATTGTCAAAGAACGTACTGCCAACTCGCTTCCGAAATTGGCAAGACCCTCACTTTAACAAGCCTGCCAAGCGGTGTCAACGGGTTCCAGGCCCTGCGGAAAAATATTTTTTTCCGCCCTCGACCCGCTCGCTTTCGCTGTCCCGTCGCTCTCCCCTTGGCAAGCCTTCAGTCAAAGTGCAGTGGAATTATATCGGCTTCCGCCCCGTTTACAAGCCACCCAAAAATTATCTTGTTTTGGCTGTTTTTTCCCGAAAAACCGCCAATCCGCCCCCAAACCCCGCGAAGCCCGAGACGCTTGAAAAAAGCTACCCCACAACGCCCGCCCCAAAAAACAACTCGCAACAAACACCCCCAAAAAAGGGGCAGCCCTCTAGACTCGAACCACGGATTCGACCGATCGCACGGATCGAAAGATTCCGGTTCCTTCCCTGATCCGTGGCCTTCGATCCATCCGCGGTCCTTCTTCGCGCAGATGTCCGCAAAAAACCTCAGAATGGCAGCTTGAAAACTGCCCACTGCCCACTGTCCACCCACTACGCCGCTTCGTCGCGACGCGAGGCGGTTCGCTCGGCTGCCGGCGGGGCTTTCACTTCGCGCGCCTTCGCGCCCGACTTCTTCTCGGCCTTGTCGTCGGCCAGCCCATCTTCGATAAACTCCTCGACGGCCTCGACGCTTTGCCCGCCGACGAGTTTGGTGCGAAGCCAGCCGCCGTTGCCCGATCTGCGGAACATCACCAATTGCGGAATCGGACCGCCGCCGGTCAACTCCTGCGCCAAGTTCTTGTCGCGGTCGGGATTAACCACCGCAAAAGCCACTTTTTTCAACATGCCATGTTCGCGAACCCGCGGCAAAACGCTCTTTTTCATGGTTTGACACGGCGGGCACCAGTCGGTGCCGACCATCACCACCATCGGCTTTCCCGTCTCGGTCGTTGTGCGATGCGCTTCGGCATACGTCTCGATGCTTACTGTCTTGGCCTCGGTGCCGGCGGCCAAAAGCACCGTTTGAACCAGAGTTACACACAGCAGGCTTGTCATGGGCAATCTCCCTCCTGGTGATTCAGAGCATGTTGTGGGAAAGCCGGCCGCAAAACGTGCCGGAAGATCCGCTTCCGGACTGTTCTTTCAAAGCATCCGACCGTGGCTGCTTTCCCAGGCGGGTATTTTGTACAGTCTATCTGGGCAATATGACCTGACAAGTAGGGTCGAGCTGATTTTTTCGGTCAAATAACATGGGTTTTTCACTAACCCCGCCGATGCATAAAGGCCAAACTCTACGGGCGGGGGTCGGCGTCCA
>CAYMQL010000586.1:0-2238 GCA_964392255.1 uncultured Planctomycetaceae bacterium
GCGCCGGCCGACGCCTGGCAGCGGGCGGTTCTGCTGACCCAAGACGCACGTTTGAATCTCGAAGCCGAGCCTCGTGTGAAGCGTGAAACCACCGAAGAAACGCCCAAGGGGGATCATCCATTCTTTTGGGCCGGTTACATGCTTGTCGATTGCGGCCAGTCGCCCCCGCCCGAGCAACCCGAGGCCGACCAGCCCGTGATACGGCTGAAGCAACCAGCCGAATCGCCGGCCCCGGAAGAAAGCGAAGAAAGCAAACCGGGGCCCGAAGAGCCCGCCGCACCCGCAGAATAGATCGGCGGAACGTGCGCAGGTCGGTGCAGTTCGATGCGTTGCGGCTTGGCTTTCGCGTGCGGCGGTTCTGCTCTATAATCCACCGCTTTGCTCCAATGCGCACTCCGGCACCGCAACGATGAAAAACATTCCGACGCTCGATTGGCATGGCGGCATTGACGGCTATTTGCGTTTGATCGACCAGACGCGGCTGCCGGAGCATTGCACCCAGATCGAATGCCGCGACGTGCCGACCGTATGGGAGGCGATCAAGACGCTTCGCGTCCGCGGGGCGCCGGCGATCGGCGTCGCGGCGGCCTACGGCGTGTGTTTGGGGGTGCAAAAGGTCGTCGGCCGGGATGAAACGGAGTTCTTCGAACGTCTGTACGCGACGGCCGACTACCTGGCCACAAGCCGACCGACGGCCGTTAATTTGTTTTGGGCGCTCGATCGCATGAAAAACGCGGCCGAGCGGCTGCGCGACCGGCCGACGACCGATATCGCCGCCGGCTTGCTGGCCGAAGCCCGGGCAATCCATGAAGAAGACCGGCAAATGTGTCGCGCGATCGGCCGCCACGGAGCCGAGTTGCTCCGCGATGGGCAGGGCGTGCTGACCCATTGCAACGCCGGCGGGCTGGCCACTTCGGATTACGGCACGGCGCTGGCCGTCGTTTTCGCCGCAACCGAAGCGGGCAAGCGGCTGCACGTCTACGCCGACGAAACCCGACCCTTGTTGCAGGGCGCGCGGCTGACCGCTTGGGAATTGAAGCATCGCGGCATCGATGTGACCTTGATCTGCGACAACATGGCGGCCCAAGTGATGCGCGAAGGCCGGGTGCAGGCCGTTGTGACCGGCGCCGACCGAATCGCCGCCAACGGCGACGCGGCCAACAAGATCGGCACCTACGGCGTGGCCCTTCTGGCCGCGGCCCACAAAATTCCGTTCTACATCGCCGCCCCGAGCAGCACGTTCGATCTATCGATCCAAAGCGGCGCAGAAATTCCCATCGAACAGCGCGACCCGCGGGAAGTGACCCACGGCTTCGGCCGGCCGACCGCGCCGGAGGGAATCGCCGTCTACAATCCGGCGTTCGACGTGACGCCGGCAGAGCTGATCGCGGCGATTATCTGCGAGCGCGGCGTGATCCGCCCGGTCAATCAACAAACGATTGCCGCAATGCTGGCGGTTGATTGACTTTTAGATAAGTCCTGTCGGGGGACAGGCACAATTGATGCCCTTGAAAGGGCGTAAAATGAGCCTGTCCCCAGCCCGTGCACGGTTGCCGACCATGATGATGCAAGCCTGCTCAAGGATGCCCACAATCATGGGTGTCTCGGGCATTTGGGGAGCGTAGAAGGTCTGCTTGCGTCGGCGCAACCCCAAAAGTCTACACAAGCACCCTCTTTTTGGGTGTATTTTGGGGTTTTCCAGCAGATGCCAAGCCTTGCCAGTTGTTGGAATTGCTCAGCGAGGCAACCTGGGGACTTCAGGTAAGCATCGGTGGTGTTGGCGATCGTGACGATTTTGTTGATTCTTCCGACCATTTAGCCGATAAGACGGGCTGAGAGTGTAGAGTCGGGCGTTTTCTTGCAGAAGGGAACCACACCGTGAAACGGATATTTTCGTTCGGCTTGCTGGCCGGGTTGCTGGCGATCAATAGCGGTTGCGGGCTGGGGCAGTCGATTTTGTGCTACCGCCCCTGCGTCAGTCGCGGCGATTGTTGCAATGACGGTTGCGGGACGGCGTATGACGATTGCGGCGCCGACTGCGGCGCAGCCTGCGGCCGTCCATGCCGCAGACCGCTCTGCCAAACCGGCTGCGATCCGTGCGGCGATCCGTGCGGCGATCCGTGTTGCGGCCCGACCTGCGGGCGCTGCTGGTATCGCGGGCCGCTGAGTTGCGTGTTCGCCCTGTTCACGCCCGAGCGCTGGTGCGGCGGCTGCGGCGAACGCTATTGGGGCGATTTC
>CAYMQL010000587.1:0-2238 GCA_964392255.1 uncultured Planctomycetaceae bacterium
GCCCCTGCATGGTGAAGTCCACAAAGGCCATTGAGCACGGCGAAGCGGTTGCCCCGGCGTCGAGCCGGCTTACGTAAACCACAAACCGGGCCAAACCGGACCCAATCCCATGAAGACCGGATGTATTCGCATCCCTTTGGCGGTCCGGGAGTTAGGACTTGTCCAGAAATAAGTGTTACAACTTTGAGGTGAATTTGGTAAGCCGCGTTTCATGCGTAACAACAGCATGGAAGTGGCGGTGCGGCAACGGTTTGCCGCTGTGAAAAGCACGTTGAACGAACGACAGCGGCGGATTTGGGCCGCAGCGGAGGCCAGGGAATTGGGGTACGGCGGCATTTCGACGGTGACTCGGGCTACAGGCGTCTCTCGGCGCGCCATTCATGTTGCGCTGCGTGAGATGGCAGACCACCTCGTTGCCATGCCCAGGGAGCGAATCCGTCGGCCCGGCGGGGGCCGCAAACTTCTGACGACCACACAACCGGGAATTGAATACGCCCTGGATGCCTTGGTCGAGCCGACCTCGCGGGGCGACCCGATGTCGCCGCTGCGATGGACGTGTCTGAGCGTGCGACGACTCGCCGCCGAGTTGCAGCGGCAAGGCTTCCAGATCGGGCGGCAAAAAATCGCCGACTTGTTGCACGAAATGGGCTACAGTCTGCAAGCCAACCGCAAGACGCGAGAAGGAGCCGAACATCCCGACCGCAACGCCCAATTCGAGTACATCAACCGGCAAGTAAAGGCGTTTCAACGTCGCGGCCAGCCGGTGATTTCCGTGGACACAAAGAAAAAGGAATTGGTGGGGGATTTCCGCAATGTCGGCCGGGAATGGCGGCCACGCGGCCAGCCTCAGGAAGTGCGAACGCACGACTTTCAGGACGACGACTTGGGCAAGGTCATCCCGTATGGCGTTTATGACTTGACGCACAATGAAGCGTGGGTTAGCGTTGGCATCGACCACGACACGGCCGAGTTCGCCGTTGCCTCGATTCGCCGTTGGTGGCGCACGATGGGCAGAAAACGGTTTCCCCATGCCGCCCGCCTGCTGATTACCGCGGATAGCGGCGGCAGCAACGGAGCAAGATCGCGTCTGTGGAAGGTGGAGTTGCAGCGATTCGCCGACGAAACCGGCTTGCAGGTGAACGTTTCCCATTTTCCGCCGGGAACCAGCAAGTGGAACAAGATCGAACATCGTTTGTTCTGCCAAATTACGCGCAATTGGCGTGGGCAACCGCTGCTGAGCCGCGAAATCATTGTGCAACTGATTGGCCGCACCACGACTCAGGCCGGACTGAAGGTCAAGGCCAGCCTCGATCGTCGAACGTACATCCAGGGCATCAAGATTACCGATCAAGAACTGAGCCAAGTTCGTCTCCATCCCGCCGCCTTCCACGGCGACTGGAACTATGCAATCAGGCCTACACAACGCAAACACAACTTGTAACACTTATTTCTGGACGAATCCTAAGGTGTTCAGCATCCCGAAGAATGCTGAAGGCCTTCTCCCTGCCGTACTGCTTCACAGCCTCGATCACCAGCAGCATGACGCTCTGGTCGCGGGAACAAACGTCCGAGTAGAAATGGAGGGCCTGCTCCCGAATCTCTTCCTCGGGATGGATAATGGCCGCTTTGATCTGGGGTTCGGGAAAACGCATCACCTTCTCCTGCAACCGCTTTTTACTTCCCCAATTGTTACTCACGCTTTGGCTGACCGTTATCGTCGCCGCCTGTGGAAGCGGGAACTGCAACGGTGGGCGAACGCGGACGGCCTGGAGATCACCGTCAGCCATTATCCCACCGGAGCGTCGAAATGGAATCCGGTGGAACATCGCCTCTTTGCTCCGATCAGCACCAATTGGGCAGGTCAACCGTTGCGGACGTTGGATACCCTGCTGGGATTCATTCGCGGCACTCGCAGCCGAACCGGTCTGCGCGTAACAGCCCGACTCAACGACAAATGCTACGCCGCCCAAATCCGCGTGACCGATGACGAAATGGCCCAGATCAACATCCATAGTCACCCGACCTGTCCGCAGTGGAATTACACCATCAAGCCAAAGCTACGCCGCTAAACTCAAAAGTTATTCTTGGACACTCACTAGGCGGCGACCGGTCTGCCTCGTTCTAATCGCTTGATCCGCCGTTCGGCCTTTTCGAGTTCGGCCTTGAGATCGGTGTTTTCCTGTTGGAGTTGCTTCACGCGGGTCTGCTCCCGCTTGAACTTCTCCTCCAACTCGGCGA
>CAYMQL010000588.1:0-2233 GCA_964392255.1 uncultured Planctomycetaceae bacterium
TATGCGTGGATTGGCGGTTTCGTTCCGGGGGCTGTTAGCCCCCGGCTATCTTGATGCGACATTACTTTCCTGACACTCAATAGCCTTCGGTCGGTTCGGCGGTCTCGGCGGTGCGAACGGGCCAAGCCGCCCAAAGCCGGGCCAGCATCGTGCCGGTGAGCATGCAGCCGAAGGTATAGAGGGCCGCAGGCAGAGCGATTCTTGCGTCGTCGAACAGCGCCATGGCCAGCGTTGTGCCCAGCCCGGCGTTCTGCATGCCAATCTCGAGCGTCAGCGCCCGTCGCATTGCCTCGGGCAGGCGCAGCCGTTGCCCGCCGACGTAGCCGGCGGCATAGCCGGCCAGATTCAGCGTTAGCAAAGCGACAATCAGCCGGAGATCGAGTTGCGACGCGCCGCCGCGATTGGCCGCCACGACCACGGCGATGATCCAGAGGATGGTCAGATTCGCGATGATCGCCGCGATGCGCCGCGCGGCGGCCTCCCAAACGGGCCAACTGCGCGACAGCGCATATCCGACTCCCACCGGAACAACCACCATCCAGCAAAGCTGGAAAAAGACCTGTCCCGCCGGAAAATTCTCGACCATGCGGCCCAGCAACAGCCACAACGCCCACGGAACGACCAGCGGCGAAAGGACGGTCGCCGATGTGGTCAGGCTGACCGAGTAGCTGACGTTTCCGCGGGCGATCATGGTCAACACGTTCGAGGCCATCGCACCGGGCACGCAGCCGACGATCACAATGCCGATCATCCAGGGCCCTTCCAGGCCGAAAAGGCGGCCGACGCCATAGGCCAGCAAGGGCATCGAGAGATATTGAATCGCCGTGCCGGCCAGCACAGTCGGCCAGCGGCGGAACACCTGGACAATCTCGTCGCGGGGCAGAAGCGAACCGATGGCCAACATCGTCAGGGCGATCATGTAGCCCAGCCATCCCCGGCTTGCCAAAAACGGATCGAAGGCGTTGCCCGGCGCTGCGGCGCCGGCTGTCCAAACGGGCCAGCGGTAAGCGGCCCAGCAGAGCAGCACAAGCCAAACGAGCAGATAACGCTCGAGAACGATCTGAAAAAGGTGGACGGTTCGCGTCACGATCGCGGGTTCCTACGAACGGCTTGCAGGCGTTTTCGGAGCACCATTCCCCCCAAAAGGACTCCGCGGGAAGCTTTGCCGAGGCCGTAGTATATATCGCCGCCGCTCTGCCGAGCAGACCAGGGAACCGTGCGGCCCGCCTGTTTTTTGCCCCCCCCCGACCGATCCTGGCGGCTGGCCCTGCGTCCTCCGGCATCGAACTCTGTTGGTGCTCACAACCCTTTATGGTGGCGTGTGATAGGCGGTTTTCCTTGGTTGACCGCCTTGACACCCCTTTTTCCGGCCGATATGCTTACTGGATTGTCGAGGCCGCTAACTTGTGGCCGCATAAGATTTTGGAGCGTCTCGGCCGTTTCGTTGGGTCGAGCGGGGCGCGGAGCGTATTCCGTAAAATAGCCGAAAGCGAGACAGAATGGATCCCAACGAACTGCTTCGCATTGTGGACGCCATCCACCGCGATAAAAATATCGACAAGGAAATCGTCTTCGAGGGCATCGAAGCCGCATTGGTCTCTGCCGCCAAAAAACATTACGGCGAAGACGCCGAGGTGGTCGTCGAGATCGATCGCGCCAACGGCTCGATCCGCGGCACGCACAACGGCGTGCCGATGGAGCCCGCCGAAATCTCCGAGCGCATCGGCGCGCAGACCGCCAAGCAGGTGATGATTCAGAAGATCCGCGAGGCCGAGCGCGACGCCCTGTTCAACGACTACGAAGAGCTTCGCGGCCAACTGGTCACCGGCGTGGTGCAGCGTTACGAGGGCGGCGCCGCCACGGTGACGTTGGTCAACGTCGAGGCCATATTGCCCAAGGGCGAGCAAATCCCCGGCGAAACGCATCACGCCAACGAGCGGGTGCGGGCCACGGTTTATGAGGTCAAAAAGGCCGGCAGCCGCGTAAAGGTGATCCTCAGCCGCACGAAGCCGCATCTGGTGCAGCGGCTTTTCGAGCAGGAGATTCCGGAAATCGCCGAGGGCGTGATCGAAATTCGCGCAATCGCCCGCGAGCCCGGCTATCGCACCAAAGTGGCCGTCAGCAGCACGGACCAGCGGGTCGATTGCGTCGGGGCATGCGTCGGCGTCCGCGGCAACCGAATCAAAAACATCGTCGACGAGCTTTCCGGCGAACGGATCGACATTGTCCGCTA
>CAYMQL010000589.1:0-2224 GCA_964392255.1 uncultured Planctomycetaceae bacterium
TTCCTTGTACCGGGCGATTTTTCGGATCACCTTTTGGAATTCTTCAGAGTCGTTCACACGCTGCTGCGACAGCCGGCGCAACTCGGCGCACAGGGCCGGATCGACGTCGCCCAGTTGGGCGTAGCGCTGGGGTTCGACCCGATCGAACTCGAGCGGATAATCGAGATCGGCCTCGCCCACGTCGAGATGCGTTGTCAACGAGGGCAGTTCGATGTCGGCCTGCACGCCGCGTTTTTGGGTGCTGTCGCCGTTGGGGCGATAGAACTGCGCGGTCGTGATTTTCAGCGCGCCGTAGGGCTCGGGGTTGGGCAGCCCGAAAAAGATCCGCTGGCCGACGTCCTGAAGCGTTTGGACCGTGCCCTTGCCGTGGGTCGAATAATCGCCGACGATCAATCCGCGGCGGTAGTCCTGAATGGCGCCGGCAAGGATTTCGCTGGCGCTGGCGCTGAACTTGCTGATGAGAACCACCAGCGGCCCGTTCCAGGCCACGCCCGGGGTCTCGTCATTGAGCGGCTGGACGACGCCGTCGGGGCTTTTCACCTGCACGACCGGTCCGGTGTCGATGAACAGGCCGGTCAGGCTGACGGCCTCGTTCAGGAACCCGCCGCCGTTGCGGCGCAGATCGAGTACGACCGCGTCGACGTTGTCGCGTTTGAAGTCTTCGAGAATTCTTTGCACGTCGCGCGTTGTGCTTCGGGCGCCGGGCACGCCGAGGCGTTCGCCGACGGCGTCGTGATAAAAACTCGGCAGATCGATGACGCCGATGCGATAGGGCGTTCCGTCGGACCTTCGGCCGACGTCGAAAATCGTGCCCTTGGCTTCCTGATTCTTCAATTCGATCTTTTCGCGGACGATTTTGTAGACTTTGTGTTCGGCGGCTCCGTCGGGGATGACTTCCAATCGGACGGCGGTGCCCTTGCGGCCGCGAATCAGCTTCACGACGTTGCGCAGCTTCATGCCCACGACGTCGACCATTTCGCCGTCGTCGCCCTGGCCCACGGCGACGATTTTGTCGTCGACCTTCAGGCGTCCGTCTTTGTCGGCCGCGCCGCCCGGCACGATTTCTTTGACGACCGTATAGCCGTCGTCGTTCATCAGCGAGGCCCCGATGCCTTCGAGCTCGAGGCTCATGGCGATGTCGAAATCTTTCTGCGTGTCGGGCGACATATAGTCCGTATGCGGATCGAACGAGGTGGTGAAGGCGTTCAGATACATCTCGAGCAGGTCGCCGTTGCTGGTCTGGTGCATCAGCTTGGCGAAGTTGCGGTAGCGCCGCCGCAGTTTTTCGACGGGCGACTCTTGATCTTTCTTTTCAGACGGTTCCGAGGCGGTTGCGCCGTTCGGTTCGGCCGCCGGCTTGTCTTTTGCGTCGGCGTTTTTTTCGTCGCTCTTTTTTTCGTCGCCCTTGAGGACCAATAGATCGAACTTGATTTGCTGGCGCCAGCGGTCCATCGCTTCGGCCGGAGTTCGGGCATACTCGGCCAGGTCCGGATCGGTCACCATCTGCTCGTCGATCGTAAAATCGAGCGGCTGGTTCAACAACTCATCGACCATTGCGACCCGCTCGTCGACGCGCTGCAAGAAGACGCGAAAGACGGTGTAGGCGAAACTCACGTCGCCGCGGAGAATCGCCTCGCAGAGATCGTGCTTGGACCGTTGAAACTGGTCGACGTCGGACTGGTAGAAGTAGACCTTCATCGGGTCCAAAGTTTCGAGCAGCTCTTTCAGGCAGCGCTCGGAAATTTCGTTGTCGAACGGATGTCGCGTAAGGTGCTGCTTCAGCAGCGAGATGACCGTTTTGGTGATATGCCGATCATCGGGGCCGGGCACCGTCGGGTCGGCCCAGGCCGGCGAGCAAACTCCGGCAAACAACGTCGCGACGAGAATCCAGCGCTTACTGCGCACGTTAAGAAACGAACGAGTCCCGCGAATCATGCAATGACCTTTGGTAAGCAGGGTTGTTTAGGCAAGCATGGGAGCCTCTGGCGGCATCCGACGCATGTATAGTATCCCGACTGCGAGGTCAAAACAAGATCGAACCGCGATGCGCCGCCTGTTTGACGCTGCTTTTGACAGTCGTGACGGCGGGGACTGGCGGATTTCGGCCGCGGGCGAAATAATAACCCCCAGTTCTGAGCGGCCGGTGCGGGCAACCACGTAGCGCGTTGCCGGTCGGGGACTGTCCCAATTTTCGTGTCAGCGAAAATGGGACTGTCCCCTTTGC
>CAYMQL010000590.1:0-2217 GCA_964392255.1 uncultured Planctomycetaceae bacterium
CTTGGGCGACGCATAAGAGCTGGAAATGCTGTTGCTGGCGACGTTTCCGAACGCGGCCCTGAAGGTCGTGCCGGTTTCCAGCTCGGTGATGATTTCGGGCTTCGTCGATCAGGCCGACCACATCGCGCGGATTGTGCGCATCGCCGAAGAGTTCTATCCGAAGGTGATCAACAATATGAGCGTCGGCGGCGTGCAGCAAGTGCTGCTGCATGTGAAGATCATGGAGGTGTCGCGGACCAAGCTGCGGCAGTTCGGCTGCGATTTCACCAAGGTAACCGGCTCGAACGTGCTGACCACGGCGCCGGTCGGACTGTTGGCCAACACGATCGACACGGCGCCCGCAGAGTCGGGAAAACCCTGGGCGCCGGTCGTCGCCAATGGCGGCGGCGGATCGTTCTCGTTCGGCGTGGTCGACGGCACCAGCGCGTTTTTCGGCGTGTTGGACGCACTGCGGCAGGACAATTTGGCGAAAATTCTGGCCGAGCCCACGTTGACCACCGTCAGCGGCCGACCGGCCAGCTTCCACGCAGGCGGGTCGTTCTATATCGTGCCGCAGGGTTTGGCGGCCTCGCAGCCGATTCAGGTTTTCTACGGCACGCACCTCGATTTTGTGCCCATCGTGCTGGGTAACGCGAGAATTCACCTGGACGTGCGGCCAAGCGTCAGCCAGATCGACCCCAGTCTTACGGTCGAAGGATACCCCGGGCTGCTGGAACGCTGGGCGGAAACGGGCGCAGAATTGCAGGCCGGCCAAACGCTGGCCATCGCGGGCCTGGTGCAAAGCCGCGTCGAAGCGCAGAACGGCGGTCTGCCCTGGATCAGCGAATTGCCTTACTTGGGCGCTGCGTTTCGCTCGGTGAACGAGCGAATCAACGAAGTCGAGCTTTTAATGCTCGTAACGCCCGAGCTGGTCGATGCGATGGACGCCAGCGAAGTGCCGCCGTGCGGGCCGGGCACGATGACCACCAGCCCGAGCGATTGGGAACTGTTCATGAAGGGGCATCTCGAAGTGCCGAAGTGCTGCCCGACGGGCGCGTTCAACGGCGCCTGTCCGTCAAACGGCTCCGAGTACGACCAAGCGCCGCCGGACGGCATGATCCTTGGCCCCGGCGAAACGGTGCCGACGCCGCAGCCCGATCCGGCCATGGGCCGCTACGGCCGGCCGGTCCGCGGCGGCGCGGCGATGGTAGCCGATCGATCGAGCGGCTCGGGGTCGTACAGCCGTCAAAGCTCATCCAAAGCGTCCCCCCCGAATGCCGGCGCTGCTGCGCATTCCCATAACGGCCCTCCGGGTCTTATTGGCCCAGTCGGTTATGACGTCGTAGAGTAGAGTACAGCAGCTACGCGCGGCGGACGGCCGATTCAAAGCAATAGGGGCAGGTCGGTCGGAATATTTCCAGATCGTCGACGCCGGATTGCGCCCGACGAATCTGCTGCACAATTTTTTGCGTAATTCGCGACCCCGTCGTTATGAGCAACGTTCTCCGACTCGCCATTGTCGATCCCAACGACTCGCAGCGTGAATCGCTGAAGAACATGCTGTTGGGCATGGACTCGATCTGGCTCGAGGCCGAGTGTTCCCGGTACGAGTTCTTCGCCGACGTGGTGGCGCAGACGAATCCCGACATCGGACTAGTCGCCATCGACTCCGATCCGCACAAGGCGCTCGATTTGGTGGGACGTCTGGCCGCGGCGTCGCCCAACTGCGCGGTGCTGGTCGTCAGCTCGTCGAGCGACGGCAGCTTGATCTTGCAGGCGCTCAGAGCGGGGGCCAAAGAGTTTCTGACGCAGCCGCTGCGCATCGACGATCTGCTGGGCGCGCTAAGCCGGATCGGCGAACGCCATTTCGGACGCGGCGACAACCGCTCGCGCGGAAGCCAGGTGATCGCCGTGGCCGGCGCCATCGGAGGCGTCGGCACGACCAGCCTGGCCATCAACCTGGGCTGCATCCTGGCCCAAAATCCGCAAAATTCCGTGGCCCTGGTCGATCTCGACCTGTGCCTGGGCGACGCCGACGTGTTTCTCGATACGATTCCCGACTACACGCTGGTCGACGTAGCCCAAAACGTCACGCGGCTCGATTTCACGCTGCTAAAACGCTCGCTGACCAAGCACGCATCGGGGCTCTATCTGCTGCCGCGGCCGGTGCAGTTGGAAGACATCTCGCTGATTACGCCCGACGACTTGCAGCGCGTCATCGGACTGCTGAAAGCTACG
>CAYMQL010000591.1:0-2215 GCA_964392255.1 uncultured Planctomycetaceae bacterium
GGGCGAGGTTGCGACGATCGCCAAGAGTCCAGGCGGGCGGCCGATCTTTTTGGTCACCTACGGACCGTTGGAAAAGTCCGATCAGCGGGCTAATTTTAATTCGGCCCTTGGCGGCCGCGATCCGGCAGCCTATCGCGACAAGGCGGCCCGAAAGCGGCCGGTCGTCTATTTTGTCGCCCCGGTGCATGGTCACGAGGTCGAAGGGCTTACGGGCGTGATGAGTTTAATCGAAGTGATGGAGACGGGCCGCGATTTGCGCGGCAAAGAGCAGCCGGAACTGCGGCGGCTGGCCGACCAGTGCCGGCTGGTGATCGTGCCGGTGGGCAATCCCGACGCTTTGGCCCGATTCAAGCCGCGGTCGGTTTTAGGGATGGATCGGAACGAGTTTCAGTTCTGGGCCATGGGCACCTGGGGCGACGACGAAATTGCTTTCTGGCCGACGTCGAAGCGGGAGCATCCGCGGACCGAGGCGAACACGGGATTCTTGGGCTGTTATTTCGACAACGCCGGCGTCAACCCGATGCACGACGAGTTTTTCGCGCCGATGGGCACCGAGGCCCCCGCGATTCTGAACGTGGCGATGCAGGAAGCGCCCGACCTGGCGGTTTCGCTGCATAGCCACGCGTATCCGGCGGAACTGCTGCCGGTGGCCTATTTGCCGATGTCGGTACAGGCCGACGCCGTTGCGGTTGCGAGTCGCTATTACGACCTGTTGGATCGCCGCGGATTGGAGCGGTCGAAAAAGACGTTCGCGCCTTCGGCCGAAACCAAATCGCCGCCCAGCTCGTTCAACCTGACCAGCGCGCTCTATCACGTCAGCGGGGCGACGCCGCTGGTGCATGAATGCCCGCACGGGATCATCGGCAATCCGCAGTTCGGCAAAGTGACGTTCGACCAGATACTCGATCTGCAACTGACGCTTTACGAAGCGATGCTTTCGCATGTGTTGGAGCAGAAGTCGAAGTCGCCGGCGGCCCCGGCCGGCAAGTAACGGCCGGGTAGCCGGGGGCTAATAGCCCCCGGAAGTCACTTACCTGAGACGCAACAAAAGCCCGGTCTACGCAGCCCCTTTGAGTGGGGGTTCGCCCGGCGTCATTGACCCAAGCGGCTTTAGCTGATAGACTCTAGGATTCGTCGTTTTGAACGGTCCAGAATGGCGAATGTGCAACCCATTGACCGAATTATCGCCCTAACGCCGGCGGCGGCAACCACCATTGCTTCCAAGGTCGGTGTGCCTTTTTGTGAAGGAGTTATGCTTTGGCAACTGTTCTGGTGAAGGAGTTGATCGAGGCCGGGGTTCATTTTGGGCATCGCGCGAGTCGCTGGAATCCGAAGATGCGGCCCTACATCTACGCCCGGCGCAATCTGATTCATATTATCGACGTTCGCGAGACGATTCGCGGGCTGCTGCGGGCGCGCAAGTATTTGCAGCGCGTCGCGGCGCAAGGCAGCCTTGTGCTGTTGGTGGGCACAAAGCGTCAGGCGTGCGACGTGATCGAACAGCAGGGCCTTCGCTGCGGCATGCCGTTCGTCAGCGATCGCTGGCTGGGCGGCACGCTGACCAACTTCCGCACGATCCGCAGCCGGCTCACTCGGCTCGAAGAGCTTGAATCGCTGCGCAGCTCGGACGAGCTATCGACGTACTCGAAAAAGATGCAGTCGTCGCTGAACCGCGAATACCGCAAGATGTATCGCAACCTGAACGGCATCCGCACGATGAATCGGCTGCCCGAGTGCCTGGTGGTGGTCGATCCGCGGAAAGAAAAGAACGCCATCGGCGAAGCCCGCAAGCTGGGCATCACTACGGTCGGATTGATCGACACCGATTGCGATCCCGACGAGGTCGATCTGCCGATTCCCGGCAACGACGACAGCATTCGCTCGATCGAACTGATCGTCAAGCTGCTGGCCGACGCGATTGCGGCGGGCAAAGGCGCCGCCGGCGCCATGAAGCAGGAGCAAGCCGAAGGGGCGATGGCGGTCTCGGTGTGAGCGTTGCTTAACTGCGCCTTTTATAGCCGGGGGCCAACGGCCTCCGGAATGTGCGTGCATCATTTCGAGAAAGACTTCTGGGGGCTGTTCGCCTCCGGCTATTTGTTGAATTTCTATTTGAATTTGCATTCGAATTCGCGTTTGTACAACCGGAGGAAATAACCGATGGCAGAGATAACCGCGGCCGCCGTGCGAATGTTGCGTGAACGGACCGGCCTGCCCA
>CAYMQL010000592.1:0-2215 GCA_964392255.1 uncultured Planctomycetaceae bacterium
CGACGAACCGCTCCAGGCCTATCAAATGACCGTGCCGTTCCGCCGCCGCCTGATGCCCTACGAGAATCGATGGCAGGCCTATCGCAACTCGCCCGAGCTTCGCGAGTACCTCACGGGCTTTGTGCAACAGCCCACGGTCCGCGCCTTGTTGGCTCTGGGCCCGCAGGCGCGGGTGCAATTCTACGACGACGGCGATCAGACGCGCCTGGCCGACCTCGATTGCGTCGATCAACTCTACGCCGTCACCTTCGATGACCAAGGCGAACGAAAATCGTTCTTCTTGCTCGTAAAAATGGCGCGAACGTCGGCCGTCAAGGGCCAGGCTAGCTGGCACATCGTCCAGGTCCAAGGCGGCGTTCAGCCGGAAGGGTGGCAGACCTCGCTATGACGCTTTTGTTCGACGATCTGGCAGACGCCTACGATGCCATGATCGACTGGCCGAAGCGATTGGCCCGCGAAGAGCCTTTCTATCGCCGCTTGTTCGAGCGGCACTCCGTCGCGCGCGTACTCGACGCGGCCTGCGGCACGGGCCGCCACGCCGCCATGTTCCACGACTGGGGCCTGCACGTCGAGGCTTCCGATCTGAGCCCGACGATGATCGGCCGAGCCCGGGCCCGTTTCGGCGAGTCGCCCGGATTGCGATGGGTTGTGCGCGGATTCGATCAGCCGATCGCGGCCGACGAGCCGTTCGATGCGGTCGTTTGCGCCGGCAATTCGCTGCCGCTGGCCCCCGACGCCGCAACCGTCCGAAGGGCCATTGCGGCCATGACGGCCGCGCTGCGCTCCGGCGGGGTCCTCATGCTCCACATGCTGAATTTATGGCGGCTGCCCGACGGCCCCTGCGTTTGGCAAAAATGCCGGCGGGCCAACCTGCCCCAAGGCGAGGCGCTCATCGTCAAAGGGGTCCATCGCTCCGGCAATCGCGGCTTCGTGGAATTGATCGTTGCCGAGCTGCCCGGCGGCGCGCTCCGGCACAGCGAAGCGGCGCCGTTTCTGGGCCTCGAAGCCTCGGAGCTGGAAGCGACCGCCCGCGACGCAGGCGCCGGCGAAATTTGCTTCTTTGGCGGCTACGGCGACGAACCGTACGACCGCCTGCAAAGCGTCGACCTGATTCTGACGGCGAAAAAACGTTGACGATTCACATCGCGCCGCATGGTCGCCGCTTTGCATTAACCCGGCTTGCGAAGCACCGCAACGAGAATCGAGCCGGGGTTGTGCTTCCATCGCGATTCCCATGCGTCGGCTTGCTCGGCCAGCCGCCAGTGGATCGCCGCCAACCAGGGCGCCGCAAAACACACGGCCGCCGTCGTTTCGACCGTAAAACCGTTGTCCCGGCATAGCGCGGCCAGCTTGCGGCGATCGTAGCTTTCTACGTGCTGCTCCTCGGCCAGCTTCGGCGCGAGGCCCAAACGATCCATCGTCCACTCGATCAGCGGCCAGAAGCTGCGGCGATTGGGGGTCGTCAGCATCGCCGCGCCGCCCGGCTTCAACGCGCGATGAAACGCGCGGAGCATCGCGCCCGCCTGATCGTAATAGACGTGTTCGATCACTTCGATGCAGTAGATTTTATCGATGGGCTCGCCGACGTCGAGATCGCCGTCGGCAAGGCCCTGGCGGAAACAGACATTCGCCCGCCCGTACTGCCGCGTGGCGAACTCCACCGCGGCCGGGCTGCCGTCGATGCCCAGCACCCGGCCGGCGTGCTCGCCGAGAAAACTGCTGACAATGCCCGAGCCGCAGCCGATATCCAGACAGAAATCCGTCGCGGCCGGCGGCAGATAGCGGGCCACGGCCAGCCGTTTTGCATGGTGCCAGAAGCGCTGAACCGCCATTCCCTGCGTCAGGGCCCGATGCTGATAGTCGCCCGGAATGGCAACGGTGTCGCCGTCTTTTCTCATGTGCGGATCCTCCCGCGGCCGGCCGCCTGAACAAGCGTCGCCGATAAAATCGCTCCCAGCGTACCCCAACTTGCCAGCAATAGCCAGGGATGCCCCGCCGGGCGATAGGTGAACGCGATGCGATTGACGCCCTTGCGGACGCGGACGGCACGGAAGATGAAATTGCCCGCCAGGACCTCGGCCTCTTGCCCGTTGACCTCGGCATGCCAGCCCCGGGCCCAACGATCGGTCACCAGAAGCCAGCCGTCGGCCGGCGCCTCGGCCTCGAAAACCAAACGGTTCGACGTGTATTCCAGCAGCGTCGCGGCCGCCGGCTC
>CAYMQL010000593.1:0-2214 GCA_964392255.1 uncultured Planctomycetaceae bacterium
TTCCCCAGGGCGTTGCCCTGGGCTGAGCGAATTGCCGCACCGTTGGTGCGGCTCGGAAATATGCGTCATGGAACAAAACTTGGATGCTTTCTCGCAACAACCAAATCCATCTTTTTAGCGGTCCAGCTCCCGGCTATCCGACATAATGTATCCGACCGCCAAAGAACAAAACACCTTGCCGGGGTTTTTCCCCGTGTGGTGGAAAAAGCGGGCTAGGCGTCCAATCCCCCGAATCGACGCTGCCGGGCGGCATAATCCCGCAAGGCCGCGTGGAGCCGGGCCTCGTCAAAATCGGGCCAACATGCCTCGGTCACCCACAGCTCCGCATAGCTGATCTGCCACAACAGGAAGTTGCTCACGCGCATTTCGCTGGCCGTGCGAATCAGCAGGTCGGGGTCGGGCGTCCCGGCGGTGTAAAGTCGGTCGGCAATCGCCTCCTCGTCGATGGCGGCCGGGTCGAGCGAGCCCTGACGCACGTCGGCAACAACGCGGCGCACCGCGTCGACCAACTCCGCACGACCGCCGTAGTTGATCGCCAGACACACGCACAGACCGCGGTTCGCAGCGCTCAGTCGGACGGTCTCGTCAAGCTCGCCGATCGCGTTTTCCGGCAGCCCCTCGCGCCGGCCGATCCACCGAACGCGAATATCGTGTTCCATGATCCGCGGCCGCTCTTCGACCAGGTATCGCTGGAGCAGTTGCAGCAGAAAATCGAGTTCCTCGGCCGGCCGCTTCCAGTTTTCGCTCGAAAGGCAGTAGAGCGTAAGCTGCTCAATGCCGAGCCGGGCGCATTCTTCCGTAACGCGGCGCACGCTGGCGGCGCCGGCCCGATGCCCTTCGATCCGCGGCAATCCGCGCTGCTGCGCCCAGCGGCCGTTGCCGTCCATGATAACGGCGACGTGCCGCGGCAGCCGCTCCCGCGGAACATGGAATGGTTCGCTGGATGGTCCGGTCGGAGACATGAAGGGTGTGAAAAGTGTGAAGGGTGTTGGCGTCAGCAGGAGGCGATTCGGGCTTCCACCCTTGTCGCTGAAACCTGCAAACCCTAATTGCCCAAAATCGTCTGCTCTCGATCCGGACCGACCGAAATCACCTCGACCGGCCGACCGAGCAATTCGGACAGACGGGCGAGATACGCCCGGGCGTTGTCGGGCAGGTCGCCCGGACGACGAACGTCGTTGATTTCCGCCTGCCAGCCGGGCAGCGTCTCGTAGATCGGCGTGACCCGGCGCAGATCGTCCACATGGCTGGGAAAATCGGTCACTCGCCGGCCGTCCAGATCGTAAGCCGTGCAAATTTTCAGCTCCGGCAACGTGCTTAGCACGTCCAGCAGCATCACGGCCAACACGTCGACGCCGCTCAGCCGAGCGGTGTAGCGCGCGGCGACCGCGTCGAACCAGCCGCAGCGTCTCGGCCGCCGCGTCACGGTGCCGTATTCGTTGCCTCGGCGGCGGATCAGATCGCCGGTTTCGTTGTCTTGTTCGGTGGGGAAGGGGCCGCCGCCGACGCGCGTCGTATACGCTTTGACAATGCCGATCACCTTGGTGATGTAGCGCCCCGGAACGCCCGAGCCGGCCGACACGCCTACGCCCGAGCTGTTGCTGCTGGTGACAAACGGGAACGTGCCGTGATCGATGTCCAACAGCGCGCCCTGGGCGCCCTCGAAAAGCACCCGGCGATTCGACTCGAGCGCGTCGAGCAGATAGGCCGTCGTGTCGGCCACGTGCGGCGCTAGCCGCTGGGCATGGCCGGAATACTCGTCGAATATCTTCTGCGCGTCGAGCGGCTCGACGTCGCCGCCGATGCCGCGGAACATCTCGTTCTTGACCTGCACGATCGATTCGATCTTCGCGCGGAAGTTCGGGCGGTACATATCGCCCAGCCGCACGGCCAGCGAACGGCCGACTTTGTCGCGATAGCAGGGGCCGATGCCGCGCATCGTGGTGCCGATCGCCTCGCCGCCGGTGCATTGTTTGTCCAGAAGCCGGTCTTCTTCAAAATGCCAGGGAAAGATCACATGGGCGCGGTCGCTGAGCATCAGGTTTTTGCCCACCGCCACGCCGCGCCCCGCCAGACCGTCGATCTCGGCCAGCAGGCTGGCGGGATTGAGCACCACGCCGCCGGCAATGATGCACTGGACCTCGGGCTCGAAGATTCCGCTGGGCACCAGCGACAGCTTGAACTTTTCGCCCCCACGGACCACCGTATGGCCCG
>CAYMQL010000594.1:0-2209 GCA_964392255.1 uncultured Planctomycetaceae bacterium
CCGTGCCGGCGGCTGCTAAACGGATGAGATTGCTCATTTTGACCACGAGGAGTTACTGCGTGCTGCCCGACAATGGGCCGCCGGGCTGAGTCGCCGTAAACGGTTACTCCTTCGCCATCTTGAGATACTTCTCCAACAGCGCGGGCACCTGGTCAGGCGTGACGTTGGCGTGGACGTCGTCGCCGATGGTGACGACCGGGGCCAGGCCGCAGGTGCCGAGGCAGCGGGCGCCTTCGAGCGTGAAAACGCCGTCTTTGCTGGTCTCGCCCCAGGTGATGCCCAGCTCGTCGATGAACTTTTGGGCCACGCGGTCGGCCCCTTTCACATAGCAGGCCGTGCCCAGACAGACGTTGATCATGTACTTGCCGCGCGGCTTCAGCCGGAAGAAGTGATAGAAGCTCGCCACGCCCGCCACGTTGGCCGCCGGAACCTGCATCAACTGGGCCACCGCGTCGAGATGCGCGTCGGCCAAGTGACCATATTCCGACTGCACCCGGTGCAACACGGCGATCAGTTGGCTTTCCGGGTGCGGCTGGCGGCGAAACTCGTCGATCATTGCGGCGATCGGCTCGCCGAGTACAACCCGGGCCGCGGCCGAAACTTCTTCCCAATTATCAGTGCAGGTGCTCATCGGATGCCTCGCGGCTGTCTGGCGTGGTAATGCGTGTGGAGCAACTCGTGGGCCTTTTCCGTGCCGGGCCCGCCGAGAAACGAACTGTAAACCTCTTCGATCGCCGGATTCTCGTACGACTTGCGAAGTTTTTTCTTGCTGTCGATCGAATACAGGGCGCTGGCCCGCAGCCGGAGCAGTTCAGGATCGAGCACTTTGACGCCCTCGGGCGGATACGGCTGTCCGCCGCCGCCGATGCAGCCGCCGGGGCAGGCCATCACCTCGATCACATGGAACTGCTCGCCGGCCTTCACTTTATCGAGCAGAATCTTGGCGTTCGTAAGCCCGTTGGCCACGCCGACGTGGATGTTGTGTTCGCCGATGGCCACGTAGGTTTCGCGGAGGCCCTCGACCGCGCGGACCTCGGTGAATTCGAGCCGGTCGGCGGGCTTGCCGGTGACCAGTTCGCTGGCGGCCCGTAGCGTCGCCTCCATGACGCCGCCGGTGGCGCCGAAAATGTCGCCGGCGCCACTGGCGATGCCCAGCGGGGCGTCGAACTCGCCCGGCGGCAACGCCTTGAACTCGATCCCGTAGCACTTGATCATCCAGATCAGTTCCCGGGTCGTGAGCACCGCGTCGGTATACGGCGTTCCATCGGGCGCAAAATGCTCCGGCCGCCGAGCCTCGTACTTCTTCGCCACGCAAGGCATGATGGCCACGCTGAAAATCTTTTTCGGATCAATGCCCGACTTCTCGGCGTAGTAGGTCTTGATCAACGCCGAGAGCATCGACATCGGCGAGCGGCACGTCGAGGCGTGCGGGATCAGCTCGGGATAAAACTTCTCCATGAAGCTGATCCAACCCGGCGAGCAGGACGTAATCATGGGCAGCGGGCCGGGATGTTTGGTCCCCTCTCCCGCCGGGAGAGGGCTAGGGTGAGGGCTGGCCGCATCGAGCCGCGTCAAGAACTCGTGGGCCTCCTCGATGATCGTCAAATCCGCGCCGAAATCCGTGTCGAACACGCGGTCGAAGCCCAAGCGGCGCAGGGCCGTGACCATCTGGCCCGTGGCCGGCGTGCCGGGCGGCAGCCCAAATCCTTCGCCGATGGCCGCGCGGATCGACGGCGCGGTCTGCACCACGACGTGCATCGAGGGATCGGCAATCGCCGCCCACACGGGCCCGGTGCCGCGCTTTTCCAAAAACGCGGCCGTCGGGCAAACGTTGATACACTGGCCGCACTGGATGCACACCGAGTCGTCCATGTTGGCCATGTGGGCCGGCCCGACGACGGTGGTAAAGCCGCGGCCGTGCTGGCTCAGATTATTGACGCCCTGAATCTCGGCGCACACCCGCACGCAGCGCCCGCAAAGCACGCATTTTTCGCTGTCGCGAACGACCGAGTGGCTCGAAAGTTCGATCGGGAACCGCTTCCGCTTGCCCTCGAAGTGCCGGGCGCGCACGCCCATCGCATAGGCCAGGTCCTGAAGCTCGCAGTGGCCGTCGCGGTCGCAGGTCTGGCAATCCATGTTGTGATTGTCCAAGAGCAGTTCGACGATGTCGCGCCGGGCTTGGCGGATGGCGGGCGAGTTGGTCTGCACC
>CAYMQL010000595.1:0-2204 GCA_964392255.1 uncultured Planctomycetaceae bacterium
TGCCAAGATAAGCACGAGAACCGGCACAATCGCTAAACTGCCGCCTAAAGGGCTTGGATCAGCTACGCCCGGCGTGTTCGAGAATGAATTCGACGATCGGCGCCGGGTCTTTAAGCGAATGGGGATGATGTCCGACGCCCGGCTTGACAATCACCTTGATTCGGCCGCCCAACTGTTTGTAGCGCCGTTCGACCACCGCGGTGTTTTCGTCCAGCGGAACCACGCGGTCGGCGTCGCCGGCAACGTGCAGCAGCGGAATGCCGGCCTCGGCCAGCGGGGCCAAACGGTCGATCGGATTGCGGCGATAGGCCATCGCTTCGGCCTCGCTAAGGCCGTAGGCTTTGAGACATTTTTGCCAGTCGGCCGCGCTGCCTTCGCCCTTGCCCTTTCCGCCCGGCCAACTTTTGAAGTCGCAGACGGGCGCGTCGGCGTAGATGCAAGCGACCCGATCCGGATGGGCGGCCGCCCAGTTGAACGCAAACAGCCCGCCGCGGCTAAAACCCACGAGAACGGTTTTTTTCGACAGCCCATAGCGGCCGGTCAGCTCGTCATAGAAGGCATCCATGTGCCGCATGGCCGCCGGCCCGCCGTACATGTCCTGCACATCGATATAAACGGCATGAAACCCCTTGGCCAACAGGGCCAGATCAGCCTGCGGCTCGTGGCCGAAAAACTCGGTCCGCCAGATCCAAGGCCTGCCCGGGGCGGGCGTTTTCGGAGCAACGACCAGGCACTCTCGGCCGTCGACCGTGAAATCGTAGCGGTCGTAGCCGTTCCATTGCGACTTTTTGCCCGGCAGCCGCGTTTCGCTTTCCGCCGAAACGGTCGCCGGCGGGGCCAATAGCCAAAACAGAGTCAGAACCATCGCCGGCAACCCCCAGTCATCGTAAACTCGCCGCATCGCAATCTCCTTCGGCATCGATGAATGCGACCTTGGAACGCAGATGATTCTAACCCGCATTTCATATCGCTGCCACTATAAAAAACGGCCGATTGCGGCGTAAGTTACAAGCCCGGCGTGTAGCGCAGCGCAACCCCCGATTGCTTTTTGAGATCTGCGGCCCCTGTAAAAATGCCCGTGCCTGACGTCCCGTTAGTCGGTCTTGCCTCGGCGAGGTTTTGTGCTGTCCGGGCCGGCAGAAGGCTGCGGCGCTTCGCGAAATGGCGTTTTCGACTCGTAGAGTGCAATTCTCGCCTTGATGACGTCGGCCAGGGCCTGCCTGTTTTGTTGGGCGGCGAAAGCCTCGGCCTTTTTGGCCGTCTCGACGGCGTCGGCGAATTGCCCCGCCTCGGCGTATGCGGCGGCCAGCGTGTTCAGCACGGTCGGCTCGCGGCCGCCGGACAGCTCGACCGCGCGCAACGCCAGTTTAACGGCCTCGCTGCCGTTGCGAACCGATGCATCGGAGTTGGTTGCCAGGGCCCAGGCCAAGCAGTTGAGCGCTACGACGTGGTTTGGCTGTTGCCGGAGCGCTTCGCGCCACTGGATCATTGCGTCGGCGATTTTTCCCTGAAAACTCAGAGCCATGCCAAGACTACAGCGGGCTTCACTGTAGCCCGGCTTCGTCTCGAGGGCCCGTCGAAAGTGTTTTTCCGCCTTTTCGTATTGTCCGCGGGACGCCAAGACGACGCCTAGATTCGCTCGAGCTTCGGCCAAGTCCGGCTGGATTGCCAACGCCTTCTCGTAATGATCCATTGCCGCGTCGAGTTGGCCGCGGTTGAACAGCAGGTTAGCGAGATTATTATGCGCCTTGAAATATTTCGACTGGATTGCCAACGCCTGCTGATAATGATCGATTGCCGCGTCGAGTTGGCCTCTCACAGCTAACACGACGCCGAGGTTGTAGTGAGCCATGCTGTATTTTGGCCGGATTTCCAGGGCCTTTTCATACTGGGCAATCGCGGCCTCGTATTGTCCGCGCGCCGTAAACGCGATTCCGAGGTTACAATGGGCCATCTCGTTCCGCGATGTCCAATCGAGGGTGTGTTTCCAGAGGGTCTCGCTGTCGCGCCAGTAAGAGGTTTGCCACCAAGCGCAACCCATCAACCCGAGTACTGCAATCGAAGCGGCGACGGCGCCTACCCGGCGGACATAAGGCCATGCAGCGGCTGCCTGCAAGACGCCCCAGGCGATGGCGATGTTAAGCCCGATCTGCGGCAGATAGGTATAGCGGTCGGCCATGGCTTGACCGCCCACCTGCACGACG
>CAYMQL010000596.1:0-2203 GCA_964392255.1 uncultured Planctomycetaceae bacterium
CATGTCCACACTTTTTCAACCCCCAGGTACGCTTCCGCCGGATGAACCACAATAATATTTGCCTGCCCCCTTCGCCCCCCCGTTGTTTTGTTTTTTTGTTGGCTGGGCATGGCATGGCCCATATTGAGTGATATAATTGCAAATCTGTTTTGTTCCAGATCTGTTGACCCTTTTCCTTAAATGACAGGAGTATCCTGTGGCAAACGCCCCCGAAGACCCCACCCCGACCCCCGACGTCCCGATGACCCCCGAGGCCGGACAACCCGCCGGACAACGGGTGCAAGTCGAGATCGACGATTCCAAGGTCATGGCGCTTTACGCCAACTTTTGCCGAGTGACCGGCACGCCGGAAGAATTGATCATCGATTTCGGTCTGAATCCGCAGCCGTTCGGGGTGCCGACGCATCCGATTCCGGTTACGCAGCGGATCATCACGAACTTCTACACCGCGAAGCGGATGCTGCATGCCCTGGGTCTGACGATCCAGCGGCACGAGGCCACCTTCGGCGTTTTAGAGACCGACGTGCAGAAGCGCGTTCGTCCCGGCGTCGGCGGCCAGGCCCGCGGTTAAGCACGAAAGGATGAAGGATGAAGGATGAGGGATGAATCGCTAGAGCCGCAGCGGTCGGCCGGCATTCATCCTTCCTCCCTCATCCTTCATCCTTATTTTATTTCTTGGGCTTGTAGAGATCGGTCGCCGTGCCAAGGAAAACCTCGGCCGCCACGCCAAGCGTTTCTGAAAACGTCGGGTGCGGATGGATCGTCTCGGCGAGGTCGCGGATCGAGCAGCCCATCTCGATGGCCAACACGGCCTCGGCGATCAGATCGCCGGCGCCAAAGCCGACGATGCCGCAGCCGAGAATTCGCTGCGTTGCGGGATCGATGAGCCATTTAGTGAATCCTTCGGTGCGGCCGGCCGCCTGCGCGCGACCGCTGGCCGCCCAGGGAAACAGGGCAGTTTCCACCGTCCGCCCTTGCTGCCGTGCTTCCGTTTCAGTGAGCCCCACCCATGCAATTTCCGGATCGGTGAACACCACGGCCGGTATGGCCCTCGGCTCGAAAGCGGCCGGCTGGCCGGCCAAAGCCTCGACGGCGGCCTTGCCTTGGTGCGCAGCCTTGTGGGCCAGCATCGGCTGCCCGGCTACGTCGCCAATGGCCAGCAGGTGCGGGTCGGCGGTGCGGCACTTCGCGTCGACCGCGATGAATCCCTGCGAATCCACCTGTGCCCGGGTGTTTTCCAATCCGAGCCCCGCGGTGTTCGGCCGCCGGCCGACGCTCAGCAACACCCGGCTAAAGCGGCGGACCCGCTCGGGCACGTCGCCGTCGAAGGCAACTTCGATCGAGTCGCCCTTGTCGGCCATCGCCGCTACCTTTGCGTTCAGATGGATGCCCTCGAACTGCGTCTGCAACCGTTTGTGCAACGGCTTGACCAGATCGCGATCGACGCCCGGCAAAAGCCCGTCGGTCATTTCGACCACCGACACCCGGCTGCCCAAGGCGGCATAGACCGTGCCCAATTCCAGGCCGATGTAGCCGCCGCCGACGATCAGCAGCGATTCGGGCACGTCGGGCAACTCGAGCGCGCCGGTCGAGTCCATCACCCGATGCGTCGGCAGATCGAACGCGGGAATGCGCACAGGGCTGGATCCCGTCGCGATAATGCAATGCTCAAACTGCACGCGGTCGTCAGCCGGCGGCTGGCCGTCGACCGATTGGAGCTTGAGCGTCTGGGAATTCTCGAACTCCGCCCGGGCGCGCACCACGCCGACGCGGCGTTTGGCGGCAAGCTGTTTCAGTCCGCCGGTCAGGGTGGCAATCACCTTCTCTTTGCGGGCGCGCATGGCGTCCAACGCGATCGTCGGCGGCGCAAACGCGACGCCCCAATCGGCCAGATGCTTGGCCTCGGCCATCGTTTTGGCAACGTGCAGCAAGGCTTTCGACGGGATGCAACCGCGCAGCAGACAAACGCCGCCCAGACGCGGCTCGAGGTCGACGAGCGTTACTTCCATGCCGAGATCGGCGGCCAAAAACGCGGCGGCGTATCCGCCCGGCCCGGCGCCGAGAACGCAAAGCTGAGTATTCATGGCAACAAAGGATTCGAGGGGCGATTTCGTTGATTGCGTTTCAGATAAGTAAGATCGTATCAAGATAGCCGGGGGCTGGGCTGCGCAAAAACAATCGGGGCAGTTTATCCTGTATTTGT
>CAYMQL010000597.1:0-2189 GCA_964392255.1 uncultured Planctomycetaceae bacterium
GCGAGTCCGCACGGCCGGCACGTCGGCGAGCGCGTTCCAGGTCGTCGCCCGGTTCGCGCTGCCCGAAAAGCCGCGGGCCGAACACGAAGCCAGCGAGCGGTTCGTCATCTCGGCCTTCGGGCCCGACCGGCCCGGCATCGTCCGCTGCTTCAGCCAATACCTGGCCGGCAAGGACATCAACATCATCGACCTCTACGGCGACATCCGCGGCGACGATTTCGTGCTGTTGGGCCAGGTCGAGGTGCCCGTCCATTGGGACGTGCGGATGATGCAGGCCGACCTCGAACAAATCGGCGTCGAGCTGGGCTTCACCGTGAAGCTTCAGCACGAAAACATTTTTGTGGCCACCAACCAGCTCCGCCTGCCCGCCGCGAAATAGGCCAGACCACTGGGAGCGACAAAATCCATGCTTCGTACCGACGAAATCCTCTCGACCCTCGAAATGCTCCACACCGAGCATCTCGACGTCCGCTCCGTCACGCTCGCACTGAGCTTGGAAGACTGCTCGGCGTCGAATCTCGATCACCTCTGCCGCAAGGTGCGGCACAAAATCACGTCGCACGCCGCCCGGCTGGTCGAAATCTGCGATCGGGTCGGGGCGAAATACTGCATCCCCGTGATCAACAAGCGGCTGGCCGTCTCGCCGGCCGCCTCGATCCTGGCCGGTCATGGCGTCGCCGGCGCGGTGCGGTTTGCCGAGGCCCTCGACGCCGCGGTCGACGAGTGCGGCATCGATTTCGTCGGCGGATTCACGGCCTTGGTCCAAAAAGGCGCTGCCGCCGGCGACGACGTGGTGATCCGCGCGTTGCCCGAGGTGCTTTCCAAAACCCGGCGGGTCTGCGCGTCGGTCAACGTCGCCTCGCGCCGGGCCGGCATCAATATGGACGCCGTCGGTGAGATGGGCCGCGTAATCCTGCGAATCGCCGAGGCCACGGCCGACACGCGCGGCTTCGGCTGCGCTAAGCTCGTCGTGTTTGCCAACATCCCCGAGGACAATCCCTTCATGGCCGGGGCCTATCTGGGCTCGGGCGAGCCCGAGGCCGCCGTCAATATCGGCGTCTCCGGCCCCGGCGTGGTCAGCAGCGCGCTCCGGCGCCGCTTGGCAGGCGGAGAACGCCTTACGTTGGGCGATCTGGCCGAAGAAATCAAAATCACCAGCTTCCGCGTCACCCGCGTGGGCGAGCTGATCGGCCGCGAGGTGGCCGCCGAGCTGGGCGTGCCCTTTGGCATCGTCGATCTGTCGCTGGCCCCAACGCCCACCGTCGGCGACAGCGTCGGCGAGATCCTGAAACTGCTGGGCATCGAGCAGATCGGCGCCCCCGGCTCGACCGCCGCCGTGGCCATGCTCAACGACGCCGTGAAAAAGGGCGGGCTGTTCGCCTCAAGCTCCGTCGGCGGCTTAAGCGGCGCGTTCATCCCCGTCAGCGAAGACGCCGCGCTGGCCGACGCCGTCGGTCGCGGACACTTGGTACTCGAAAAGCTCGAAGCCATGACCAGCGTCTGCTCGGTCGGGCTCGACATGATCGCCATCCCCGGCGACACCCCCGCCGAAACCATCTCGGCCATCATCGCCGACGAGATGGCCATCGGCGTGATCAACGACAAGACAACCGCGGTCCGTCTGGTGCCAGTGCCCGGCGCGAAGGCCGGCGACATCGTCGATTTCGGCGGCCTCTTCGGCGCGATGCCCGTCATGGAAGTCCGCAACGCCGGCGCCAGTCGCGCCTTCGTCCGCTTCGGCGGCCGCATCCCCGCCCCGCTGCATTCGCTGAAGAATTAGGAGGATAAAGAACCGATCTCATCATGTCCTCGTTGTGTATGTCTCCTTATTCGTTATACTTGTTCCTTTCTAGTAGCACGGCCTTGGCTGGCGTGGGGGTAGACAATGTCTGAGAAGAAACCATTTCTGGAGATTAACCTTCCGTTTGGTAGAACTGTGTTCTACAGCGTCGATGATGTAGATGAATGGGTTAAGAAGGAACTGAAGTTCTGGAAATGGCCCGAGGATTTCGACCGACACATTCGTCATGATTGTAATCCTCAGAACATCATTAATGCCATTTACTCTCCTTTACATGAGATTGATGCAGCAGTAAATAATATTAAGAAGAATCATAACGAGGATACCATTAACAATTTGGTTGAATGTCTCAGAAAAAATATAGACAAGGCGTAAAGCTACATCCGCC
>CAYMQL010000598.1:0-2188 GCA_964392255.1 uncultured Planctomycetaceae bacterium
CAACGCCCCAGACGATCGAGATGAACAGGATATTGCGGATCAATTCGACCGCCCGGGATGAAATCTCCACCTCGGCGCGGCCGGCGGCCCAAACTCCCCAAAAAACCGCGGCCGCCAGCAAAAAGCCTGCCGCAGGGCCCGCCACGCAAATCAACACCTGTCCCAAGACGCCCGGTTCGCGCGGGCGAAATAGATAGCTCTGGTCGTACCCGGTCAGGCCGCCCATGCCGTACAGGGTGATCCACGGGCGGAAACCAAAGGCCCGCATCATCGCGGCGTGCCCCATTTCATGGACCAGAATCGACAAAAATACGGCCGCAACCCACGTAAGCACCGAGGCCGCGTCGCCCGACGCCCCTAGCACTAAAGTGACCAGCCAGAACAGCGGATGGACTCGCACCGGAATGCCCAGAAGCGAGAAATTGAGGTCGTACGGAGTTCGCGGAGGTTCGCCAAGAAGCATGGGAAGGGGAGAGGGGGAAGGAAGGATGAAGGATGAAGGATGAATATGGCACGGCCTGCTGAATCAAACATTCATCATTCAGCATTCAGCACTTTCTTCGCTGTTTTCATCAAAAAATGCGGTCGGGGGATCTGTTTCGGACGCTGGCCCAGCACGCCGAGGATGTAATCGGCCGCACGGCGCGACGCCCCGCCGTGAGCGACTTGGGTCTTTAGCTCCTCCAACGCCGCGACCCGCGCCGCACGACGCGCCGGGGCTTTCAGCCACTCGACGACGTGCCCGGCAATCTGCTTCGATCGGTCCCCGCAGGTCAGATACTCGGGAAACAGCACCCGATCGGCGTCGGGCTGCGACGGATCGAACGGCGCCAGGTCCGAATCGTCGAGCTTGCCCGTCGAAAGCAGATTCACCAGCGTAATGTACTTTACCTTCCGGAAAAAACCCTGCACAAAATAGGCAAACCGATCAATCCAATATAGAATCACCGTCGGCGTGGCATGGTAGAGCAGTTCCAACGAGACCGAACCGGAAACCGACATCGCGCAATCGGCCAGCCGCATCAACTCGGGCGTCTTGCCGACGCAAATTTCGATGGGCAACTTGTCGGCGATCATTTTTCGAGCCAGTTCGGCCTGATGCGGCTTAAAGGCGGCCAGCGCAAACCGCGCGTCCGGCACTTCGGCGCGGATCATCTCGGCCGCCTTCAGAAACCATCGCAGATTGTGCGTGACCTCTTGGGTTCGCGAGCCGGGCAGAATCGCGACCAGCGGTCCCGGTCGGCCGCGATGCTCGGCCAAAAACCGCTCGTCGTAGGCGTAGCGCCGGACCTCGTCGAAGAACGGATGGCCCACAAACGTCGCGTTGCACCCGTGCCGGCGCAGCCAAGCCTCCTCGAACGGCAGCCCGCAAAGCACGTGATCGACCAGCCGCCGCATTTTTTTGACCCGCCATCGGGCCCAGGCCCAAATTTGCGGCGGCGAATAATAAAACACCGGAATGCCGTGTACTTTGGCCCGCCGGGCGATCCACCAGTTGAAGCCGGGATAGTCGATCAGCACGACCGCGTCGGGCCGATGGTGGCGAAAGTAGCGATCCGCCCGACTGACCAGCCCCCAAAACTTGTGCAGGTTCAACAGCGCACGCAATAACCACATCACGGCCAGGGCGGTCAGATCGGCGTGCAGACGGCATCCGGCCTCGGCCATTTTCGGCCCGCCGTAGCCGACAGCCTGAAGACCCGGACATCGGGCCTGCAACTGCCGAATCAGATTCGCCCCGTGCAGGTCGCCGCTCGGCTCGCCGGCCGAAAAGAAAATCACAGGCGGTTTCGATGCGTGCATATCGGCTCCGTCCGAATGTCGTTGCAGGCGGAGAGTATCGCAAATTAGAAAAATTGGGAAAAGTGCAGTTTCCGGAAGTTTAGCGGCCGGCGGTACATCGGCCGCTGTCTGTCCACTGCCCACCGCCCACTTACTCCCCACGACCTCCCTAGCCTGAAGCCAACAACGGCTCCCGGGATTTCCACAGGGCCGCATTTCTCTCCCAGCAGCGGCTAGCTCTCGGCGAGCTCACATGGATCACCGCCGTTTGCGTCGTCCGGCTCGATCGGCAAGCCGTAGTCTTCCTTGATCCAGCGGCCGAGGTCGATCAGCCGGCACCGCTCGCTGCAAAAAGGCATTGTCGAGCTGGCTTCCGGCAAAAACTCTCGCCGGCAGATAGGGCAGT
>CAYMQL010000599.1:0-2174 GCA_964392255.1 uncultured Planctomycetaceae bacterium
CAGGCGCCCACTGCGGCAGATGGCGGTGGCGCAGGAAGTCCTCGAAGTCGAGCAGCAATTCCTCCATGCTCGATCGCGCAACGTTTAGAAGGCGCAGTTCGGTCTGCGACGATGTCGCGGAAGCCCGGCTGCCCTCGGCTATGTTCTGTCGCCCCGACCGTGCGGCCTGCACCATTTGGTCAGCCATGCGCGAACGCGGATTGAGGAACTTTTCGCAGAACCAATATGTGGCGTCATAGATGATGGTGGCCGTCTGAAAGCTCGCCGTCTTGCGATATCCGCCGCTCGGGCGCAGTTTTCGGCGGCCCAAGAGCTTTTGCGGGCGACCCGTCTGATCAGCCTGCTTCGTCTGACCGTTCACCCCCCCTCCTCCTCTTCGCCGTTACGGCCCATACGATACTTGATGTCGTAATTGATGATGAAATCCAGTTCCTCGGGTGCAAACCCGTAGTGCTTGGCGAGCACTTTGTCGATCTCGTCTATCAGAGTCTTCGACTCGCGTGGATAGAACTGATCGTACTCCACACGGCCCGTCGCGGCATATTCCGCCTTGAGCCGGGTGGATCGCTTCCGCATGTCCTTCATGAGGTTTCGTGCCAGTGCATCAAGCGATGGTGACTCGCGAAGTTGTAGTGTGTCACCAAAAGGAAAGCTCTCAACGCACAGTTTGCCAGCTTTGAACGCATCAAAGAACACCTGCCAGTAAAAATAAAACGTTGAACTGTTGATGGCCGCCACGTATGGCCCAACAGGAGGACCGAAGGGGTATTCTTTGTAGTCTTCAGACTTCTTGATGCCATCGCGGTCGCTCTTAAAATGCGGAACAAAGTCGAAGCACTTGATGTAGTAGTGCGCGATGCGATGCACGAGAACGGGCCTGCCCGAGGAAACTCCCATACAAGTCACTAATGGCTTCTTCGAAAACAGCTTGGTTAAAATCGACTGCTCCTGGGGCGAGGAAATCTTTGGAAATCCGAAGCGCAAGGGATTAGCAGGACAATCCGTGTATTCGATGAGATGAAAGACGAGGTCACGAAACTCCTGAAAGAAGCGGAACATCCGCGTTGTTTTGGCCCCCTTCAAGGTGCTGCTCTGGTAAAGGATGATCGTTACGTTCTGCTTTACGCCATCAAACAATTGCCCAGGATTTGAGTCGCTTTCGAAGTTAGCGAACCAGGAGAGTCCCGTTGTCGATACAAGATCCTGAACAGGCCTCATTCGGTCGGTGCAAACGAGACTCATCGGGACGATTAGACCAAGGCGGTCTCGTTGCCGAAGAATAGCGAGAGAACGCTCTACGACGTATGCCCACAGATTGCCACATTCCGTTGTCGCGATGCCGCGGAGGGTGTATTGGCCCTTGATCTTTGCGAACTCTACCCATGGGGGATTGCCGACAATCGCATTGAACCCGCCCTTCGCCATGATCTCGTAGAACTCGATGAACCAGTGGAAGGGTTTGTGCGAGTGGACCCAGTCCTGGATGGCCTTCTTGGCGGTGACGCCGTAGGTGTCGGCCAGATAGGCGTTTAGGCGATCTTCCAGTGGGGCGAGTTTGTTGCGGAGGCGTTTCTTGTCCGAGGCGCTGACCGCGCCGCCAAGTTCGGTCTGCTGCTGGCGGAACAGTGCGAACATCTCGGCGATTTCCTGGGCTTCCTTCTGCACCTCCGGCCAGACGGTGTTGTAGGCGAGCAGGTCCTGGCGGATGACGTCTTCGGCCTGCTTCTCGGTGGCGAAGCCGACGAGGGTGTTACCGGCGCGGATGTTGAAGTCAATGTCCGGCAGCGGCTCGATGCCAAGGTTGTCCTTTGAGTAGTCGGGCTCGATCTGAGCTGCGAGTTTCAGGAAGAGGCGGAGCTTACAGATCTCGACGGCCTCGTCCATGATGTCCACGCCGTAGAGGTTCCGAATGATGATGGACTTGAAGATGAAGTACTTCTCGTTGGCGTGTTTCTCGTTGGCGTGCTTCTCGACGCGCGCGATGACGGCGGCGAACCACTTAGCGTAGTTACGATGCGTCTCAATAGTAGACGAGCCGTCCCGCCTCGTTTCCGTAACGGGGCGGGACGCCCCGTCTACTTTCCATTCGAGCATGAACGCTTTCATGCGGTCCAGGCATGCCTCGTACAACGGTTCCAGGACATTCACCGCCGCAAAGAGGAATGCCCCTGAGC
>CAYMQL010000600.1:0-2172 GCA_964392255.1 uncultured Planctomycetaceae bacterium
GACGAAGCTCGACGGCGACGCCCGCGGCGGCGCGGCGCTGTCGGTCAAGGCGATTACCGGCGTGCCGATCAAGTTCGTCGGCACGGGCGAGCATCTCGACGCCTTGGAAGAGTTCCATCCCGACCGGATGGCCGGCCGAATCCTCGGCATGGGCGACATGCTCTCGCTGGTCGAGCAGGCGCAGCAGAAGTTCGACCAGGAGGAGATGGCCAAGCAGGAAGCCCGGCTCCGCAAAGGCGAGTTCACGCTCGACGACTTCAAGAAGATGCTCGGGCAGACGAAAAAGCTCGGGCCGATCAACAAGATCATGAGCATGTTGCCCGGCATGGGCGGCATCAGCGAGATGCTCGGCGAGGTCGACGCCGAAAGCGACATGCGCCAGTTGGTCGGCATCATCGACTCGATGACGCCCGACGAGCGGCGCAATCCGTCGAAGGTGATCGACCAGAGCCGCCGCCGCCGGATCGCCGCGGGGGCCGGCGTCGAGCCGCACGTGGTCAACGAGCTGGTCAAACAGTTCGACGGGATGGCCGAGTTGATGAAGCGGATGTCGGGCATGGGATTTCGCGATCGTGCCCGGCTGGCCCAGGAACTGGCCAAGGGCGGATTGCTCAATCCCGGCGGACAACTGGCCAAGCAGAAGATCGGCACCGGCAAGCGATTGACTTCGCAGGAGCGAGCCAAGATGCGGAAGGAGCGAGAGAAGGAGTTGCGCCGCAAAAAGCGCGAGGCGCGAAAGAAGTAGAGGAGTTGTCAGTTATCAGTTGTCAGTAATCAGTTACTGATTGCGGCCGTTTAGCCGCCGCGTCTACGCGGCGATTTTCCCGGCGAGGACGCCGGGGCTAAACTGACAACTGATAACTGAAAACTGATAACTGACAACTGAAAACTGATAACTGAAAACTTCCCCAAAAACCCTTACCAGGAGCAACGCGTGTCAGTACGTATTCGGATGAAGCAGTTTGGCCGCAAGCATCGGCCTTACTATCGGATCTGTGCGATGGACATTCGCCGGCCGCGCGACGGCCGCGTGTTGGAAGAGTTGGGCACTTACGACCCGATGGTGCCCGAGACCGACGCCCGGGCGGTGCTCAACGGCGAGCGGATCAACCATTGGCTTTCCGTCGGTGCGCAACCATCGGACGCGGTGCGGGTGTTGATCAAGAAGTACGGCGCTGCGGGAACGCATTTGACGGCGCAGCAAGCGGCGTTGGAGCGGTTGGCGCAGAGTCGTCGCCGTCCGGAGCCGCCTCCGCCGATGCCGAAGGCCGTCCGCGAGAAGCCCGCCAAATCGGCCGCACCCGAGTCCGAGGTCAGCCCGGCGCAGCCGGCCGCCGCCGCGGAAGAGGTCGGTCAAGAGGCGTCTGCCAACGAATAGCCGGGTTGATCGCCAGCCATGCGTTTCGACGTTTTGACCTTATTTCCGGAAATATTTCAGGGATACCTGGGTCAAAGCCTGTTGAAGCGAGCGATCGACGCGGGTTTGGTGAGCGTCCATTTACACAACATCCGCGATTGGTCGCAAGGAAAACACAACACCGTGGACGACCGTCCTTTCGGGGGCGGGCCCGGCATGGTGATGAAAGTCGAGCCGGTCGTCGCGTGCGTCGAAGCCGTGCGAAGCCATGACCCCGATCCCGGTCGGCTGGTCATGCTGACGCCGCAAGGACGCCGCCTCGATCAGGCGAAGGTGGAGCAACTGGCCGAGCACAAGCGACTGATTCTCTTGTGCGGCCGCTACGAAGGGTTTGACGAACGGATACGATTGATTCTCGAACCGGAGGAAATTTCGATTGGCGATTTCGTACTCAATGGGGGCGAGGTCGCCGCTATGACCATCATTGACGCGACGATTCGGCTTGTGCCGGGCGTGCTGGGAGACGAAGACAGCAGTGCGTGCGATTCGTTTTCAGGCAGCCGGCGCTGGCTCGAATGTGCCCAATACACCCGCCCGCGGGAATATCGCGGCTTCGAGGCGCCGCCGATCTTGCTTGGTGGAAACCACGAGGAGATCGCACGCTGGCGCGAGGAAGACAGCCGCCGGCGCACGTTCGAGCGGCGAAGGGATTTGTTGGAAGATCAATAACCGAGAACCGCGCAAGAACAAGAACCGCGCAAGAACAACAACCGCGCAAGAACAACAACCGCGCAAGAACAATAGCCGGGGGCTAA
>CAYMQL010000601.1:0-2170 GCA_964392255.1 uncultured Planctomycetaceae bacterium
GGCGTGTCGGCGCTGGTGCCGTTGTTGTTGTCGTTGCCCGAGTTCGACACGTAGTAGGTCGAAAGCATTTCGCGGGCCTCGAGCGATTCGCAGTGCAACGACCGTCCGCGGGTTGCCCGGCGGCGTGATTTTTTCGATCGACTGGAACCCGACGCACACAACATCGAACGCCACAGGTCTGAAATCTTCTTTTTCATGACATACACTCCCATGTAATCGAGAAAATGCTAAAAAATCCCCCCCCGGCTTGAGCCATTAGTCGGCCCCAGCCTGTACGGCCGCGGATTGCTCCGGCCGGAGCCGGCAACCGCGGTTTCGCTATTCTGCAACGTCAGGCCAAGCAAGTTTGCAACACGGCTCGACCTAAACTAATCCGTCCAAAACGCCAATATCAAAAGAATCGCTACCCCCGAGTTATGAGCAGCCGATGCAGTTCGAAACCGCATTTGTGCAACGCTCGACATAAAAGCCAATCGCCGCGGTAGACAAACTGTTGACAAGATGAACACTCCTTGGTAAAGAGGCATTGGAGGCTGGTTTGCGATACGACGGCGCGGCTGGCCGCAGTCCGCCTTTCTATCGCCTTCAGCCCTAGTCAGTGCGTCTCTACACAACTACAAAACTGCGAGTTTTTGTCTTCAGGTTTTTCGTCGCGTTGCACCTCGCTAATTATTCCGGCGTGAAGAACGACCGTTAAGAGCGACATACGACTGCGTTGGTTATTTTTTCGGCGACTCGCCGACGCTGCAATCGGCTCTTGCGTTATAGATTAACGGACATACAACTGTTGCCAATTTCTATCTGCATCATTTTGTATTCGATTTGCAACGCTGCTGCGGATGTTCGCATGTCGGCGATGCGCCCGGCGAATCGTCTGCGGGCGGCCGATCATTATCTGTGAGGCGGCCGGAGGGGTCATCGTGTCGAAGCTGCGCCAAGTGTTGCTGATGATCGAAACATCCTCGGCGAATTGTCGCGGGATGCTCGAAGGCATCGGACGGTACTCGATGGCGCACGGCCGATGGCTGCTATGCGTCAAGGAACGCGGGCTTGCCGACGATTCGTCGCGGCTGCTGCGAACGTGGCAAGGCGACGGCATCATCTTTCGCAGCACCGACCGCAGAACCGTAGATGCGGTCCGCCGCAAGCGCGTGCCGGCGGTCGATACGAAAGTCGGCGTGGCAGGCCACCGATTTCCGTTGGTCTATACCGACGACGCCCAGATCGTCGAATTGGCCGTTTCGCATTTCGTCGAACGCGGGTATCAGAACTTCGGCTTTTGTGCGGTGGAGAATCCGCGCTGGGTGCAGTGGCGTCAGGCGGCCTATCTTCGGAAACTGGAAGAAATCGGCATTGCTCCCCATGTTCTCGTTCTGGAAAATCCCGCCGACGAAAGCTGGCGGCGGCAACAGCGGCGTCTGGCCGCGTGGGCCGCGGCGCTTCCGAAGCCGATTGCCGTCCTAGCCTCGAACGACGTATGCGCCACTCGGTTGATTGCGGCCTGCCGCGCGTCGAACGTTCAGATTCCGGAGGACGTCGCGGTCGTGGGCGTCGACAACGACCATGTTCTATGCCGGCTGACGCATCCGCCGCTGACGAGCGTCGATCCCGATTCGTCCGCCATCGGTTATCGGGCTGCCTCGCTGTTGGACGAAATGATGTCGGGGGCCGCTGCGCCGGAGGAGCCGATCAAGATTCGGCCCAGCGGCATCGTCGCTAGACAATCGAGCGACGCCTTGGCCGTCAACGATGCCGAGGTTGTGCGCGCCATGCAATTCATCCGCGAGCGCGTATGCGACGGAATCGATGTGGCCGACGTGGCTCGCAGTCTGTGCATTTCGCGAGTCACGTTGGAGCGAAAGTTCGCCGCGTGCCTGAAAACAACGCCCGGACAAGCCATTGCTCAGTCGCGCACGCAGCGCGTGAAACGATTTCTGAACGAGACGGACTACACGATTGAACGCATTGCAAAGTTCACAGGCTACCGCACCCAGTCGCACCTGATCGTCGCCTTCAAGCGCGAGACGGGCCTGACGCCCGGCGAATTCCGCCGGCAAGCCCAGGGTCGCTGAGCGTTCTCTCTCGCGGGACGCCGCTTTGACCTATAGAAAAACAAACGGCCGGCGTTGGCTTTGCGCCAACGCCGGCCTGCGCGATGGTATGCAACGAG
>CAYMQL010000602.1:0-2164 GCA_964392255.1 uncultured Planctomycetaceae bacterium
ATGCTTTGCGCGGTTTCGCATAGGCAGCCGCCCGGCAAGCGGATCGAGACGCAAAACAAGGCCGTCGGCCATGCGATTTGAACCACAAAACCACCCGATTGAGGGAATTGCAGCCATTCGTCCACGCTTCTACAATCTGTGTTTCAATCTGTGTTTTGCGCACTTCGTCCGGCCGCAAAGACCGTGCGTCGGGCGATAGGAACGGCCATTTTTCGACGAGGGAACGGCCATGTGGCACTGGTTTCGGAACGTTTACATCGCCGCGACGACCGTGGCCCGGGCGCTTTGGGTGAGTCTTCGGTACTGGCTGGTGACGTACGATCCGCAACGGCGCACCTACACCGAGCAGTACGAATATCCGGAGCTTCCGGCGAAGATTTATCCGCGTTTTCGCGGCTTTCACCGCTACGACCTGACGTCGTGCATTGCCTGCGAACGTTGCGCCAGGGACTGCCCGGCCGGCTGCATTTATGTGGGCAAGCAGCGCGCGGAAGGCCGCAAGGGCTTTCAGGTTACGAGTTTTACGATCGACTACGGCAAGTGCATGTTTTGCGGCATTTGTACCGAAGGCTGTCCGACCGAATGCCTTTTCATGGGTTCGTCCTACGACCTGAGCTGTTACAGCCGGGACGGGACCGTGGTGGATTTTTCGCGGCTGCCGCTCGAGGTGGCTTGGGGCCGTGCAAGCCTGAACGCCGCAGTCGTGGCCAACGCCAAGGTCATTGCCCGGCCCGTGCATCCCGGGCCCAGTTTGTAGAGGCGACCGTTTCGCCAGGATGACAACATGGATGGGGTGCGTTTCGCGCACCCTGCGGAGATTGGCGGGCGGGTTGCAAAAGCGGCGCGATTTCCTAGAATAGCGTCCTTTGTTGCGTTGGGCACGATGGAGAATTTTGCTACTTTCGGGGATGCGGAGGTCCCTCTGCGACGATGACGTCGACTGCGATTGCCGCCTACCTGGCGCTGTTCGTCACGGTGGGATTTTTGTTCGTGCTGGCCTGCCTGTTGCTCGGGGCGGTGGTGCGTGCGCGCGTGCCAAACTCCGAAAAACTCGCAACGTACGAATGCGGCGAGCCGGCCGTTGGACCTAGCTCGGTCCAGTTCGACCTGCGATTCTATGTCGTCGCCCTGCTATTTCTGATTTTCGAGGTCGAGGTGGCGTTTTTCTTTCCGCCGGCGATTGTTTTCGGCAAAGCCGTCCGCCAGATGGAAAGCTGTCCCGCAGGCTGCGTCCAGACCGAAAGCGCCGGGACAACTGACGCGGTTGCCGCTGCCGACGCCGTTGAAGGCGCGCCATCGCCCGCCGCACAGACGCCGGCGACTTTGGCTGCGTCAAAACTTTCGCCGCGAGCGTTGGCGCGAACGGCCATGCTCGACTTGGGTGTTTTCTTCGCGGTGTTGCTGGTCGGTTTTGCGTATGTGTGGCGGCAGGGCGATCTCGATTGGGTTCGGGCCGTGCGGCATCCGGACGCCAAAGGGGACAGTCCCATTTTTGTTAACACAAAAATCGGGACAGTCCCCAATCCCGCGACGCCGGGCATCGCCAGACCGGCAGGGGGTGACGCTCGCCCATGAACGCCCAGCAAGTGTACTGCCGACTCGAAGAGCGCTTCCGCCCGTGGCTCGTGGGCAGCAATTTCGAGGCGATCGATCCCTGGATCGAGTTGAAGCCCGAGGGGCTGTTGGAAGTCGCCGAGTTTCTGCGCCGCGAGTCCGATCTGGCGTTCGACATGCTGCACTGCATCACGGCGGTGGACTACTTCGAGCCCGACCCGAAAAAGGCCGCGCAGGTCGAGTGGCAGCCGCACTTGGAATTGATTTATCACCTGTCGAGCCTCTCGCAGCGTCACCGGCTGGCGCTGAAAACGTCGCTTCCGCGTTGGAAGAACGACAAACCCAATCAACCGCCCGAGGTGCAAAGCCTTAGCGGCATTTGGAGCACGGCCGAGTGGCACGAGCGCGAGGTGTACGACTTGTCGGGCGTGCATTTTTTGGGAAACCGCGATCTGCGGCGCATCCTCTGCCCGGAGGATTGGGAAGGCCATCCGTTGCGGAAGGACTACCAGACGCCCGACCGCTATCACGGAATCCCGACGAGGTAAGCCCGATGCCAGCCGATCGTCTAGCCGCCGACAGCGTCGAGTTCGACGTCCAAACGGACGAG
>CAYMQL010000603.1:0-2162 GCA_964392255.1 uncultured Planctomycetaceae bacterium
GTGCATGGACTGCGGCATTCCGTACTGTCATGCCGTGGGCTGCCCGCTGGGCAACCGCATTCCCGAGTTCAACGACTTGGCCTATCGCGGCCAGTGGCAAGCGGCGGCCGAAAACTTGCACTCGACCAACAATTTTCCGGAAATCACCGGCCGCGTGTGCCCCGCGCCTTGCGAGGCCGCGTGTACCTTGGCGCTGAACGACCGCGCGGTCAACATCAAGCAGATCGAATACCAGATCGCCGAGCGAGCTGCGGCTGCCGACTGGATTCAGCCGATGCGGCCGAAGCTCAAGACCGGCAAGCACGTGGCCGTCGTCGGCTCGGGTCCGGCGGGCCTCGCCGCCGCGCAACAACTCGCCCGGCAGGGCCACGACGTGGTCGTCTTCGAGAAAGACGACCGGATGGGCGGCCTGCTGCGATACGGCATCCCCGATTTCAAGCTGGAAAAACACCTTCTCGACCGACGGCTGGAGCAGATGTTCTCCGAAGGCGTCCGCTTCGAGCCGAACGTCAACGTCGGCGTGGACCTGAAGGCGGCCGAGCTTCGGTCGCGCTTCAACGCCGTTGTGCTCTGCATGGGCGCGGGCCAGCCGCGCGACCTGCGCGTGCCCGGCGCGGAACTGGAGGGTGTCCACTATGCGATGGACTTCCTCGGACAGCAGAACCGCCGCGTCGCCGGCGATCCGCCAAAAATGGGGACTGGCTCCGAGCCCGGGGGGGCGATGCTTAAAAAATCGACGGTCGGCGAGGCGCCTGTCCCCTTTTTTGGCGATATTCACGCCCGAGACAAACACGTCATCGTGATCGGCGGCGGCGACACGGGCAGCGACTGCGTCGGCACGGCCATTCGCCAAGAGGCCCACTCGGTCACGCAGCTAGAAATCCTCCCGCAACCGCCCGAAGGGCGAAACCCGGAAACCCCGTGGCCGTTCTGGCCGAAAATCATGCGCACCAGCTCGTCGCAAGAGGAGGGCTGCCAGCGCCGCTGGAGCACGTTGACCAAATCGCTCAGCGGACGCGACGGCCATGTGACCCAACTGCACGCCTGCGTTGTCGCCTGGAAACCCGGCCCCAAGGGCTGGCAGATGCAAGAGCTTTCCGGCACGGAATTCACTCTGACGGCCGATCTGGTGCTGATCGCGATGGGCTTTGTGCATGTTGCCCACGCGGGACTGGTGGCCGACCTGGGCGTCCAGCTCGACGGCCGCGGCAACGTCGTGGTCGATCCGTGGATGACCAACGTGCCCGGCGTTTTCGCCGCCGGCGACACGGTCCGCGGCGCGTCGCTCGTGGTTCACGCCATCAATCAAGGCCGTCTCTGCGCCGCCGCCTGCGACCGCTGGCTGGGGGAGAGGAGTTAGTGGCTAGTGGCTAGTGGTTAGTGGCTAGGGGAACAAGTAACGCATATTGCTCTCCCCCTCTCCGTTTACCCTTCGTTCTCGTGTGGTTGCACGTCCGAGGCCCGTCTCTGGAGGGGCCGATTGGCCTCGCCTGAAGCTACCGGTATTCTATTGGGCAGAATTGCCGAAGGATTCTTGATCCCGCGGACAATATCTCTCTGGGAACTGAGCCGGGCTGCTGCGAGGTCGCGGCATGGACTGCGAAGATCGTGTTCAACGAGAGGAGATGCTCCGTCGCGCAGTCCTGGCTGGCGACGAACATGCCTGGCGCGCGTGGTACAACGAGACCTTTGACGCGTTGCGTCGCTATGTCGATTGGCGTTGCGCGGGCCGCCGCGACTGGGCCGATGAGATCGTCCAGGACACGTGGTTGACCGCCGTGCGTCGGATGCGGCGATTCGATCCGCGTCGCGGGAGTTTTTTGGCGTGGTTGCGGGGAATCGCCGCCAACGTGTTGCGGAGCGAATTGCGCCGCCGTCGCCGGCAACAGCGATGGCAACCGTCGGCCAACGGACAAGCCGGCGAGGCAATCGAAAAACCGCAGCACGAGGACTGGCGGAAGGCGGAACGTGTGGCTATGGCGCTAAACGCCCTGTCGGAACGCGAGGAGGCGGTGTTGCGGGCAAAATATCTCGACGGCCTTTCGGTATTGGAAATCGCCGCCAGCCGCGGCGAGACGCCCAAGGCGATCGAATCGCTGTTGAGCCGCGCCCGACAGGCGTTTCGCGAAGTTTATCGGTCGGATGCAGATTGAGAGCAGCCC
>CAYMQL010000604.1:0-2160 GCA_964392255.1 uncultured Planctomycetaceae bacterium
ACAGGCGGAGGTCGAAGCGGCCGCCCTGGACGCGGGCCGGGCCGCGGCTGTTTGGCGCGAAGCACGGCAGGCTTACGCACAGCTTGGCAACGACGCCGACGCGCTGCGCTGTGCCCGACATGCGGTGCAGCATGAGCAGGGCAACTATCCTGCGCGCTACGAGTTGGCGATGTGCCTGCTGAAAGTGGAACAATACGCCGAGGCAGAAACGCAACTCCGCTGGTGCCGCCAACGGGACCTTAACAACCCGACGATCGAGGCGAAGCTCCGACAGGCGATCCGCGGTCAAATTGAAGCCGGAAGCAGCGCCGCCGCCGCAGCCGAGCGGCGGCGTTAAGGCTTATTGGTAATAGAACGTTGTCTGAAGAGGCCGCGGCCGTAGACTGCGGGAACGCGAAGCACATGACGCCCGACGAACCCTTTGTCGATATCCACTGCCACCTGCTGCCGGGTGTGGACGACGGCGCGCCGACGCTGGACGACGCGCTGGCGATGGCCGAAATGGCGGTCGCCGACGGGATTGGGACAATCGTGGCCACGCCGCACCAGTTGGGCAACTATACGAAGAACTCCGGCTCGATGGTCCGGGCGGCGGTCGAGCGTTTTCAACAGACGCTTTCCGAACGTCGGATTCCGCTGCGTGTTTTGGCCGGCGGCGACGTGCGGCTTGAGCCGGACCTTGTGCGAAAAATCCGCAGCGGCGACGTTCTGAGCCTTGCCGATCGGCGGCGGCACGTGCTGTTGGAGCTGCCCCACGAGATTTACGTTCCGCTGGAGCGTCCGTTGGCCGAATTGGCCGCTGCGGGCATTGTGGGAGTGCTTTCGCATCCTGAGCGCAACCGCGGGCTTCTGGGCCAGCCGGACCTTGTGTGCCCGCTGGTTCGTCGCGGTTGCCTGATGCAAGTGACGGCGGGCAGCCTAACGGGCATTTTTGGCCCGCAGGTGCAGCGTTTTTCTGAATATCTACTGAAACAGGGCCTTGTCCATTTTGTGGCGACCGACGCCCACGGAACGGGAAAACGCCGGCCGGTTCTGCGCGGCGCGTTCGATCGGGTGACGGAGCTTGTCGGCCGAGAGGCGGCCCTTGCGCTTTTCTGCCGGAATCCGGCGGCGTTGGTCGCGGGCGGCGCCGTGGCGTCAGAAGTTCCGAAATCGGCAAGGTTTGCGCGTTCCGGATGGTTGCGTCGAACGTTTTCTTCAGAACATGCATGCCGTCATCCGATATACGGGAGTACGCCCTTTCGTTGATCGTTGCAGAAGAGACAATTTTTTGAAACAGGGAAGAACAGGAAACCTAGGGATGGGCTTGACGATCAAGAGATTCGGGGGGAAATGTCACACATTTTCTGGGAGCAGTTTTATGGATTTCTTGAAATACGTGCGAATAACACTCGTTGCGTTTGCGGTTGCGGGAGTCTGCGTTCCGCAGATGGTTTTTGCTGTTGCGCCCAGCCCGGCGCCTGCCGTGATCGACGTTGCTTTACGCGACGGCGGCGTGTTGCATGGCCAAGTGGTTAATGTCGAGGGGTCGGGTGTGGCGGGCATGCCCGTTTCGATCAAGGCCCAGGACCGCACGGTCGCCGCGACCACTACGGCGCCCAACGGTACGTTCAGCATTCCCGGGCTCAAAGGCGGCGTCTATCAAGTAGCCACGGTTCAGGGACAAGGCGTGTATCGCCTTTGGTCGCCGGGCACCGCTCCGCCGATTGCCCAGCAGGGAGCCGTCGTCTATGCCCGCGATCGCGCAGTGGACGGCAACCTCGTGGCCTACACTCAAGGGGGCGGCGGCCTGAAAATGCTGCTGGCCAACCCAATTGTCATCGCCGGCGTTATCGCAACCGCGGTCGCCGTGCCGGTGGCGCTGGCCAACAGCCACGACGCCAGCCCGTGATGCCGCGGACAATAATCTTGCGATAAGCTCTACGTCCGAATCGCGTCGGGGACCGAAGCAGCGGGGCGGCAGTTTGACTGCCGCCCCGCTTGCATTAGGCCGAGACGGTTAGGACGTTTCTGGCCGGACAGAGCCGGAAGCGGCTCGGCGGCATCGCTACTCGCGAATCAACAGCTCGTCGTCAGCGTCGGAGTCGAAATAGGCTTCGAGCGCTGCGGCGGCCAGTTGGCCGCGAACGGCGGGACGGTGCAGGTCGGATCGCGAGGGCA
>CAYMQL010000605.1:0-2154 GCA_964392255.1 uncultured Planctomycetaceae bacterium
ATCGATCGATCCGAGCAGTTGGCAAAACGTTTTGAAGCGCCCGAAGCGGGGCGTGCCCGAGGGCCTCTGGAAACGTTGTCCCGGCTGCCAGGCCACGATCTTTCGCAAAGAGGCCGAGAAGCGGCTGGGCGTTTGCCCCGAGTGCGACTACCACTGGTACGTTCCGGCCAGACAGCGCGTAACCCAGGTGTTGGACGAAGGCACGTTCGAGGAATGGGACGCCGATTTGGAGTCGGCCGACCCGCTGCACTTCGTCGACAAGGCGCCCTATCCCCAGCGAATTGCCGAAGAGCAAAAACGCACCGGCCTGCGCGAGGCGGCCGTGGTGGGAACCGGCATGATTCGCGGCCGCCGCGTCGCATTCGGCGTGACCGACTCGGCCTTCATCATGGGCAGCATGGGCTCGGTGGTCGGCGAGAAGCTCACCCGAACCATCGAACGCGCGACCTCGCAGCAGTTGCCGCTGATTATCATTTCGGGCTCGGGCGGCGGCGCCCGCATGCACGAAGGCATCCTGTCGCTGATGCAAATGGCCAAGGTGTCGGCGGCGTTGGCCCGGTTCGACACCGCCGGCGGGCTGTTCATCTCGGTTCTGACCAATCCGACGATGGGCGGCGTTGCGGCCAGCTTCGCGTCGTTGGGCGACGTGGTTTTTGCCGAGCCTCGGGCGCTGATCGGCTTTGCCGGCCCGCGCACGATCAAGGCCACGATCCGCATCGAGTTGCCCAAAGGCTTCCAAACCAGCGAGTTTTTGCTGGAACACGGATTTATCGACCGAATCGTCCGCCGTCAGGACCTGCAAAGCGAATTGGCGCGAACGATCGACTATTGCGGAAAATAGCCGGGCGCCGCCCGCCGATTTTTTCATAAATCACGCCGGACCGCTCCATGCCGCTCATCGACCATTTGAAATCGCTGCTGCCCAAGCCTCGGCTCAACGTGTCGAAGCGATTCGTCCTGCTGCGCGAGGCTATCTCGGGCACGATGTCGAACTTCTATATGGCGCGCGACATGCACAACGGCAAGATCGTGGGCCTGAAAATTCTCGATCCGATCAAGACCGCCGCGGTCGAAGGCCGGCTGCACGGCCTGAACAAGCCGTCGGAAGGCGAAATCGCAATGCGGTTGGTGCATCCCCGCATCGTCGAAACCTACGAGTTCGGCATGACGACCGACGACGCCCCCTATCTGATTATGGAATACCTCGAGGGGCCGAACCTGAACACCGCGTTGGCGGCCCACGATCCGCGTTTGGACGGCCGCCGCGGGCGCTTCGTCCAACAGGCGGCCGAAGCGGTCGCCGCGGTCCATGCCGCGGGCTTCATCCACCGCGACATCTGCCCCCGAAATCTGCTCATGACCAACGGCGGCGAAGACGTCAAATTGATCGACTTCGGGCTGACCGTGCCGGCCACGCCCGAGTTCATGCAGCCGGGCAATCGCACCGGCACGCCGAATTACATGGCCCCCGAGCTGGTCCGCCGACGGCCGACCGACCAGCGGCTCGACGTGTTTGCCTTCGGAGTGACGGCCTTCGAGATTTGCACGTTCGAGTTGCCGTGGATGCGCGGCACCGACGGCCGAGCCGCCATGACTCACGATAAGCCGCCGGCGGACGTTTTTCAGCTTCGGCCTCAAATCCACCCGCAACTCGGCAAGGCCATCCAGGCCTGCATCGAGCCGGAAATCAGCCGCCGCTGTCCGTCGATCGAACAGTTCTTGCGGATGATTCGCAACGTGCCCGAAAGCGGCGACGCTTAGCCCGCACTTTGATCGCCGCGAGGTCTACATTAAACACGTTGCCGTGAGTATTTCTCGGGTAGCGATCAATGCGGGTTAACCCAAGTTACGAAGCTGTATGTCATTTGACGGTGATTTTCTTGAGAAAATGGATGCAGCGATCGGGCTTGGGCGATGCGCCGCGGACGTTGTTGGAGGATTTATCAAAGATCAAGCGCGGCGATGTGGTGCTTCGAACCCGTCAAAAAAGGATGGACATTACAACGGAACCGTTCGGTTACGATGCATGACCGAGCCGGACGAAGCCTAAAAAGTGCTGCTTCACCGCCTCGGAATCCCCTCGCCACGAAGGCTTCGCCGAATTGACGAGTTTGTACAAAGATCGGAAGAGCGTCGTGTAGGGAAAGAGTGTAG
>CAYMQL010000606.1:0-2154 GCA_964392255.1 uncultured Planctomycetaceae bacterium
CTGATTTCACGGCAAATCCGTATTGGTGCGTGCAAGCACGCACCCTACCAAGGCTTTCCGCAACAGAAACTAAGAAGGCGATCTTGCTCACAGACAACGCATGAAGGCCGTCAGGTCTTTCTTCTCCTGCTCGGTCAGGTTGGTCTGCAACGCGAGGTTGAAGAACTCGACGGTGTCTTCCAGCGTGAGAAGGCGTCCGTCGTGCATGTAGGGCGGCGATTCCTTGATGCCGCGGAGCGTAAAGGTCTTGATCGGTCCGTCGGCCGAGGCCATGCGTCCGTTGACCATCTGCGGCTTGAAGAACCGTTCGGCCTTCAAGTTGTACATCAGGTTGTCGGTGTAGTAAGGCGCCGGATGGCACACGCCGCAGCGGCCTTTGCCGAAAAAGACCTCCTGCCCGCGCAATTCCGACTCGGTCGCCTTGGCCGGATCGAGCTTGCCGTAGACGTCGAGCTTCGGTGCGGGCGGGAAATCGAGAATCGACTGGAATTCGGCCATGAAATGGGCCTGGCTGCCGCGTTCTACGACGTTCACGCCCTTTTTGGTGGCGATGACCGGGTCGCCGTCAAAATAGGCCGCTCGCTGCTCGAACTCCGTAAAATCTTCGATGCTTTTCAGCGCCCGCTGCGAGCCGAACAACCGTTGGATGTTCACCCCGCGCAGCGAAGGCGTATCGAGCCGATGGCGGAACTCTTGCGGGCGGATGTCGCCCACCAAGTGGGTTGCGCCGTTGCTGTGGCCGTTCACATGGCAGTCGAAACAGGTTACGCCCATGCTCGGTTTGAGCGAGCGGCGATCGTCCGTGGCGTTGAATTGCTGTTGGGGGAAGGGCGTGACCAGAAGCCGGAGCCCCTCCAACTGTTTCGGATTCAGAATGCCGTTGAACAACTCGAAATAATTGGCCACCGTAACAAGCTGCCCCTTGGACACGTCGCCCAAGTCGGGCCGCGTTGTCAGGAAGATCGGCGGCGGATATTCCGGCATGAAATGGTCCGGCAGGTCGAAATCCAAATCGAACCGGGTCAGATCGCGGGCGTCCTGCTGCTGCACCTTTTCGATATGATACTTCGGAAACAGCATTCCGCCTTCGGCGTGGTTCGGATGCGGCAGCGGCAAAAATCCCTTCGGCCATAGGCCGCGGTCGCGAATTTCGTCGGGCGACATCGCGGCCAAGTCGGCCCACGACACGCCGGCGGGCAGCTTGATCCGCACGCCCTCTTGAACGGCCTTGCCGCGGCTCATCGCGACGCCCTGCGCCGGTCGGTCCTGCAAGTCGTAGCGTTCTTGGAGCAACGCGGCGTGCCGCTGCTGGATTTCGGGCTTGGCGCCCTCCATCCGAGAAACGATCGATTGAAAATTTTCGTTGATCACCACGGGCGAGTAGCTGCTGGCAGGCTTTGCGGTCGCCGCGGGGTCGGCCGCTGCCCGATCGTCGATCAAAACCGCCTGCACAGGTCGCGGCGCGTCGTACATCGCTGCACGCCGCCTCGCATATTGGGCCTCGGCCGTTGCCAGTAGCGAACCGGTCAGGACCACACCCAAGATTGCCACGCAAAAACGCTTCGAGAATCTCATGGCACCATCCTCCCCGGGGTTAAAAGAATAAGTATTGCATCGAACCGGCCAATTTCGGCGGGCCGCAGGCAATCAGCGTTACCTGGCCGATCGCAGCGACAACCATGCGCATACGCCGACCGCGGGAATGCTACGCCGCTGGTCGGCGGCGGTCAAGTGTCAGCCGCTAGGCAGCGGGGGGCGATAAACACGCATGTCGGAACAAACTGGTGCAGGAGGCGAAATTGGTAAAATGCGCGATATAGGCAAAGCTGCTTGTTTTTCTCCTCACGGTTTCGTGGTAGCGGTAGGGTGCGTGCTTGCACGCTTTTCATTGGGACCGATTTCGGGTCGAATTCTGGTGCGTGCAAGCACGCACCCTACCTAAAACTTGCACGCACCCTACCTAAAACCAGTCATACCCCAAACCGACAACCCCAAACTGCCCGCCACTTTCCTGTTTTCCTGTTCAGTTCTACAATGGTTCCTTTGAATTGATGGAACCTGCGCAAGGAATGCATCTCCATGAGCAAGCACATCTTCGTGACCGGCGGCGTCGTCAGCTCGCTGGGCAAAGGGCTTACCAGCGCCTCGATCGGC
>CAYMQL010000607.1:0-2152 GCA_964392255.1 uncultured Planctomycetaceae bacterium
CGGGTTTAACTCCGCAAAAAAGCATCGAAGTTCCGGTCGCCCCCAACGGCGAGGCCCGGGTCGATTGGCGAGTCAAAGTGCTCGACGAGGGCGAGGCCGTCGTTCGCATGAAGGCGCTGACCGACGAAGAATCCGACGCGATGGAGCAGCGGTTCCCCTGCTACATCCACGGGATGCTCAAAACCGAGTCGTACTCGGGCGCGATCCCGGGCTCCCCTCTCCTGCCGGGAGAGGGGCAGGGGGTGAGGGCTGCCCAGTTCACCATCGACGTGCCCAAGGACCGGCGGCACGAGCATTCGCGGCTTGAGGTGCGCTACTCGCCGACGCTGGCCGGGGCGATGGTCGACGCGCTGCCGTATCTGGTCGATTATCCCTACGGTTGCACCGAGCAGACGCTTAACCGCTTCCTGCCGACGATCATCACGCAAAAAGTGCTGCTCGACATGAAGCTCGACCTGAAAGACATCCAACGGAAGCGGACGAATCTTAATGCGCAGCAGATCGGCGGGAGTAGTGGCCAGCGGTCAGTGGCCGGTGGTCAGAACCCTGGCGACACCTCCCCTCTCCCCTCTCCCCTCTCCCCTCTCCCCTCGCCAAAGAATCCAGTTTTCGACGAGGACGAGGTGCGGCAGATGGTCAAGGACGGGGTCGAACGGCTGACCGAGATGCAATGTTCCGACGGCGGCTGGGGTTGGTTCTCCGGCTGGGGCGAGTCGTCGTCGGCCCACACGACGGCCCTGGTGGTTCACGGGCTGCAACTCGCCGTGCAGAACGACGCGGCCGTTGTGCCCGGCGTACTCGAACGCGGCGTCGAGTGGCTTAAGAACTATCAAGACGAACAAGTGCAACTCTTGAAAAACGCGGCCGTCGAGGACAAGCCGCGCGATCTGCGATGGAAGTCGCATGCCGACAATCTGGACGCCTTCGTCTACATGGTTCTGGCCGACGCGGACGTAAAAAACGCCGACATGCTCGATTTCCTCTATCGCGATCGCACGAAACTGGCGGTTTACGGCATGGCCATGTACGGCTTGGCGCTCGATAAGCAGGGCGAGCGGGAAAAACTCGCGATGATTTTGCAGAACATCGGCCAGTACGTCCAGCAGGACGACGAAAACCAGACGGCGTGGCTCCGTCTGCCCGAGGGCTTTTGGTGGTACTGGTACGGCAGCGAATACGAGGCGCACGCCTACTACCTGAAGCTTCTGGCCCGGACCGATCCGCAAGGCGAGTTGGCCCCGCGGCTGGTCAAGTATCTGCTCAATAACCGCAAGCACGCCACCTACTGGAACTCGACCCGCGACACGGCCCTGTGCGTCGAGGCGTTTGCCGAATTCCTGCGCCAGAGCGGCGAAGACCGGCCCGAGATGACCGTCGAGGTCTATTACGACGGCAAGCTCCAAAAAGCAGTCGAGATTACGCCGGCCAATCTGTTTAGCTTCGACAACAAGTTTGTGCTCGAGGGCGAGGCCGTCGCGACCGGGCGGCACACGGTCGAGCTGCGCCGCAAGGGCGCCGGCCCGCTCTACTACAACGGATACCTGACCAACTTCACGCTCGAAGATTTCATCAAGCGGGCAGGGCTGGAAATCAAAGTCGAGCGGAAGTATTACAAACTGGTGAAGGCCGACAAAACAGTCCACGCGGCCGGCTCGCGCGGCCAGGCCGTCGCGCAGCGCGTCGAGAAATACGACCGCCAGGAACTGCCGAACCTTTCCGAGGTGCAAAGCGGCGATCTGGTCGAGATCGAACTCGAAATCGAGAGCAAGAACGATTACGAGTATCTGATGTTCGAGGACATGAAGCCGGCCGGTTTCGAGCCGGTCGAGGTGCAGAGCGGCTACACGGGCAACGATCTGGGCGCGTACGTCGAGTTTCGCGACAACCGCGTGGTGTTTTTTACTCGGACGCTCGCCCGGGGCCGCCACAGCGTGTCCTATCGGATGCGTGCCGAGACGCCCGGCAAGTTTAGCGCGCTGCCCACCCGCGCGTCGGCGATGTACGAACCGGAGTTAAAAGCCAACTCGGACGAGATGAAGATCGGCGTGAAAGATTAGTGCGTCTCAGGAAAGTAACGTCGTGTCGAGATAGCCGGGAGCTGGGCTGCGCAAAATTGGCTTACGGGAGCGGGAAATTGGTATTGGCCTAAGGG
>CAYMQL010000608.1:0-2147 GCA_964392255.1 uncultured Planctomycetaceae bacterium
AACTGGAAACGGCATTGGGTGCCACTGGCTATGCCAGTGCTTTGCTTGGCCGTCCGCTGGAAACCGGGCACTGGCATAGCCAGTGGCACCCTAAATCTTAACTGTGACTAACCACTAGCCACTAACCACTAGCCCCCCCTACCGCTTGCCCTTCAGCTCATCGGCCAACGTCGCGGCGCCGTACACGTTGCGCAACGCCTCCAAAATCGCACTGCCGTGGACCGAAATCGCGCGTCCTTCCTCGTCGTTATAGACATAATCCCAGACCAGCGACGGCAGGTTGCCATCGAAGATGATGCCCACCAGATCGCCGTTGCGGTCGACCACCGGGCTGCCCGAATTGCCGCCGATGATGTCGGCCGTGCAGACGAAATTCATCGGCGTCTCCAGGTTCAGGCGGTTTTTGCTCGCAAGCCAGCTTTCCGGCAGTGCGAACGGCTCGCGATTCTGATGCTCGGCCGCGTGCTCGAACGCGCCGCCGATCGTGGTCCATGCGGGCACTTCTCGGCCGTTCTCCCGATAGCCTTTTACCGTGCCGAACGCCAACCGCAGCGTAAACGTCGCGTCGGGATAGATCTCGGTGCCGAACAGCGAGAAACGCGCGTTGGCCAGCCGCCCGTAGGCCCAGCGTTGCGGCTCCTCGACTTGCTGCTCGAACCGTGTGCGAACTTGCCGCGCCGGCCCGTCGACAAGAATCGCCAGGCGGATCATCGGGTCATCCGACGCGGCGATGGCCTCGGCGCCGCCGTCGGCCAACTGCCGCCGAAACGCCGCGTCGGCCAATCGAGTGCCGCCGACAAGCGATTCCGCGCGCCGCCGCGGCGACTCGCCCGCCAACACTTCCGCAACCAGCTTGTCATTTGGCCCCTTCCACTCGACATACATTGCGAGCGAATCGGCCAACAGCGCCGTCTGCAAGTCGGCATAAATCGGCGCGGGCGAAAACAACTGCTGCTTGAGCGACTCGAGATTCGACTCGCGATATTCGCGCAGCCGGTCGGCGTTCGGCTTGGCCGTTTCGTTCGCCAATCGGACCAGCGTTCGGGCGATCATGAACAACTCGCTGTAGAACGCCTGTCCGCGTTCCAGCAACTCGTAGTCTTCGCGCATCGACCCCAATTCAACCAGCGACTGATCGATGGTTTTCATCGCCTTGGCGCAATCGACGGCCAGCGAGGGCTCTTTTGCGGCGGCGGCAAGAAACGCCGCCTGCTCGGCCTTTTTGCCGGCCATGACGGCCGGGTCTTGAAGCCCTTCGAGCCCGCCAAGCCGCGCCTTCCGCGAGTTTTGATACGACAACAGCAGTTCTTTCGCCCGCCGCGCGTTCTCCGCGCTCCGTTGGCTGAACGTGGCCAGCAGCACCTCGCGCCGCCGGAGCAAATTCAGCGTCGCGGGCATCGCCGTGTCGCGCAAATACTCCAAATGCCGCACCGTGTTCTGCCGATCCGTCTTGCCGGGGTGCCCCGCCACAAACGCCAAATCGTTCTCCTTCATTCCCGCCGGATTCCACTTCAGATAGTCCTTCGGCCTCAGCGGCCGGTCGTTTTCGTACACCCGGAAGAAACAAACGTCTAAATCGTAGCGCGGATACTCGAAATTGTCCGGGTCGCCGCCGAAAAACGCGATGGCCTGCTCCGGCGCGAAGACCAGCCGCACGTCGGTATACTTTTTGTAGCGATAAAGATGGTAAAGCCCGCCTTGGTAGAGCGTCACCACGTCGCTGCGCAGCCCGGTCTTCTCGAACGACTCCTGCTCGATCGTATTCATCGCCGCCCGACGCTGCCGCTCGGCGTCGGGCGAACCGGCCGCCGCGGTCACCGCCGCGTTGACCTGCTCGGTCACGTCCTCGATGCTCATCAGCACGTTCAATTCCGCGTCGGGGCACTTCATCTCCTCGGCCGGCGTTGCGGCGTAGAACCGCGACCGCATCAAGTCGCGCCCCTCGGTGCTCAGCTTTTGCAGGGCGTCGGCCCCGACGTGATGATTCGTCATCACCAATCCGTCGGCCGAAACGAAAGAGCCCGAGCCGCCGCTGTTGAATCGCACCGCCGAACGCTGTAAGTGTCCAAGCCAGGCGTCGCTCGGCTCGAAACCGTACTTTTGCTTCAAAAGCTTCTTCGGCGGATAATTGAACAGCCACATGCCTT
>CAYMQL010000609.1:0-2140 GCA_964392255.1 uncultured Planctomycetaceae bacterium
CACGGCAAAGGGGACAGTCCCATTTTCGCTGACACGAAAATTGGGACAGTCCCCCGAAGCAGTTTCAATCAGGTTTGTGCCGGGCGTGCAACGCACGAATTGAAACCATGTACATCGCAACCTCGATGATTTTGATCAGTGTTTTGCTGATGCAGGCGGTGTCCGGCGCGATCGCTGCCTGCGGTTGCTATGTGCCGAACCGTCTCGAAAGCGAAACCTGTCCGCCGAGCGGGCAGCAGGTCGGCCACGACGTTTGTCCGTGCTGCGATCCGGGACAATCCGACCCGGTCGGCCGCCGAGCTGCGCCGTCGTGCCGCTGCGCTGCCGCGGAGCAAGCTGCGCTTCTGCCGGCGGGCAAGGATTTTCGGCGGCTGCCCGAAGGGCCTTGGGCGGTCGCAATCCACCATCTGCGCGCGTCGGACGTCGGATGGCAAGGGCTTCGATCGCTTTGGCCGACGGCTGATATACGGCCTTCCTCCCGATCGCTGCAAGAACTCTTGTGCGTATGGCTGGAATGAAGACGCCTGCGTGTGAACTTGCGCATCGAATCGTCTTTGTTTCAACTTATTGCATAGGAGAATTAGCCATGACTCGCAAATTGATACTGTCGGCGGCGTTTCTCGGATTGGTCGGCGTTGCGCTGGCCGGTTCGTTAAACGCTTCGGCACTGAAGAGCGAGCGTGCCGCGGCCGCATGTAGCTGCTCTTGCGGCGACAATTGCACGTGCGGCGAAGCTTGCACTTGTGCAGGCTGCACCTGCTGCGGCAAATAACGGCATTCGGCCCGATGGCGGCGGCGTCTCCGGTAGGTTTCGGAGGCAAAGGGGACAGTCCCCGTCGCTGCCGAGGGCGTCGGAATAGCCGACCTTGGCCCGTCGTGAGCCGAGGCGAATAAACACGGGGCTGCCGGAGGCTGTTTCCGGCGGCCCCGGCCTTGTTTCTTGAGCCGGCACGGGCGGATTCAGCAATGCAAGGGATTCGGCCGGAAATCGGACGAAGCCATTGGCAAAACGAGACATGACCAAGGTGCGTGCAAGCACGCACCCTACCTTAAGTGCCCAAAATTCGCTGCTGCACCCGCTCGATATTCCGGCTTTACACGCGGCGGGCTCTCCGGGTATCCTTGCCGCTGGAAAACGGCGGTTTCTAGGCGATAAAAATAGGCCGCACCATGCGGCGAAAGGCGCACCCATGCAACGATTCCGATTCGCGGTCGTTTTGCGCATTCTCGGGCTGCTCGGCGTCGCGTTCGGGCAGGCGGCCGTCTTGTCGGCCGAGGATTTTCGCGTCGACAACGTCGTCTATGGCAACAACAGCCAAGATCCGTCGGCCGAAAGCACCACGATCTTCCATGAAGGCTCGGTCTACGATTTTATGAAGTCGCCCCACGAGACGGTGATGTTCGACAAGGGGTCGGGCCGTTTTGTGCTGATGAATTTGGCCCAGCAGGCCCGCGCCGAACTTGCGACCGGAAGAATTCTTGAAATCATCGAACAGTTGCGGCTGCGGGCGGCCAAGAGCAAAGACCCGTTGATGCGTTTCATGGCGGAGCCGAGTTTCGAAGAGAAGGTCGATGCGGACGGTCGCGAGTTGACCTTCAGCAGCACGCTGTTGACCTATCGGGTGACGCTTGCGCCCGAGACGAATCCGAACGTCGTCGAACAGTACCGCGAGTTTTGCGATGGGTGCGCGCGGCTGCGTTCGCTGTTGCAGCCGGCGTCGGGTCCGCCGGCGGCGCGATTGAAGGTCAACGCCGCTCTGGCGCAGCGCCAGTCGCTGCCGTTGCAGGTCGAGCTGACCATGAGTACGGGCAAAGGTCTGACGCCGCAGCACACGACGATCCGCAGCGTCCACCGCGTGGCTCGCTCGCTTCAGCCTGCCGACCTGGAGCGAGTTGCCCAGGCCCGCAAACAAATGAACAGCCTGAAACTGATTCCCTTCGACCAGTATCGCAAACTGGAGCCGGAGTAGATTGCAGCTGGACCTTTGCAAATTCGAAAATGGAAGTCCCCTCTCCCTCCGGGAGAGGGCTAGGGTGAGGGCCTTTGGGTGAGAATTGTCTTTCCTTACTTGTGAGCCTTCGCCAAGCCCTCACCCCCTGCCCCACACCCAAAGGGAGAGGGGAGTTATTTGTGGGTGGT
>CAYMQL010000610.1:0-2135 GCA_964392255.1 uncultured Planctomycetaceae bacterium
GCACGAGAAAGTCGAGAAGCGGGCGATTCAGGAAATGCGCCACGCCGAGAGCCTCATCAGCCGAATCCTCTTCCTCGAAGGCACGCCGACGGTGAGCAAACTGGGAACGATCAAAATCGGCGCCGACGTTCCTAAACAACTGCAATCGGACCTGGCCGCCGAATTAGAAGCGATTCGCCTTTATAACGACGCCATCCGGTTGGCCAACGAAGTGGGCGACGCCGTGACTCGCGAACTGCTCGAAAAAATCCTCAAAGACGAGGACGACCACGTCGACGAGTTGGAAGAGCAGATCGATCAGATCGCCCAGATGGGGCTGCCGACGTTTCTCTCGATGCAGGCGCGCGAGTAGTCGGCTGGCCGCAAACCGGCTGAATGGAAGGCGCCGCCGGGAATATGTCGCCGTGCAGCGAGTATTCCGGCAAAGCGGCGTTTACGAATAGGGAATGCCGCCCTGCTTGCCGGCGGACGGCGGGCGCGGCAGATGACGCTCGAGCAATTCAACCGCCACGTCGGCGGCCGAACGACGTTGACGCTCGGCCGCCGTTTTTAGCCGCGCGGCCACCTCGGGCGACAAATTGAGCGTCAAGGGAATTTTGCCGCCGGCGTTCGGTTCGGTCATGGGCGTGTTCCTCGTCGCGTGAGTATAATCCCTGCCCGAGCGGTTGTCGAGCATTTTGGTCCGCATCTTGCATTTGATGGATTTTCTGCGATAACAAGGGCGAGAGGAGTCGCTTTATGTCAACCGCAGCGATTGCGTGGGAATACGTCGATCTGCAAGTGAACGGCTATGCGGGGGTCGATTTCAACCAGGACGATCTTTCGGAAGACGCCCTGCACAGAACGTGCGAATATTTGCGCGAGGACGGCGTAGCCGGCATCTTGGCAACGATCATTACCGACGAGATTCCGCGGATGTCGGCCCGATTGGCGAGAATCGCCGCACTGCGTGAAAAGGACGTTTTGGTTCGCGATGTGATCTGGGGATTCCACATCGAGGGACCATTCTTGAACGAAACCCCGGGCTACGCCGGGGCGCATCCGGTCCAGGCCATGCGGCCGGCCGATCCCGATGCGATGAAGCAATTGCTTGACGCCGCCGAGGGACTGACTCGGCTGGTGACGCTGGCACCCGAGCGCGATCCGGGCATGAAAGTCGTTCGACATTTGGCCGAGCAAAACATTCTGGTCTCGGCCGGCCACTGCAACCCAAGCCTCGAAGAGCTTCGCGAGGCGATCGACGCCGGCCTGTCGCTGTTTACCCACTTGGGCAACGGCTGCCCGATGATGGTGCATCGCCACGACAACATTATCCAGCGCGTACTGAGCCTGCGCGATCGGCTGACGATCATGTTCATTGCCGACGGCGTTCACATTCCGCCGACGGCGCTGGGAAATTATCTGCGGCTAGCGGGAATGGATCGCACGGTGGTTGTGACCGACGCCATTGCAGCCGCGCGGCTGGGGCCGGGGCGATATACCTTGGGCGCTTGGAACCTTGCGATTGGCGAGGACTTGGTAGCGAGATCGCCCGACGGAACGCATTTTGTCGGCTCGACGGCCACGATGCCGCGAATGGCGAGGTTGCTGCGCGAGACGCTTGGACTTGGGGAAGACGAGGTTCGGCGTTTGCTGTGCAAAAATCCGGCCCGGCTGCTGGCAATACCGCACTAACTCGCGATCCATCGGAATCGGACCGACGGCACGCCCGAGTTGTCTATTTTCGGCGGAAGACGTGCTTGACCTGTTCGATCGCCTCGCCCAGCTTATCGACTTCGGCCAACGTATTGTAGAAATAGAAACTCGCCCGGGCCGTGGCCGAAACCCCATACCGCTTGTGCAGCGGCATGGTGCAGTGATGGCCGGCGCGGACCGCGACGCCGTAGCGGTCGACCACCTGGGCGATATCGTGGGCGTGCGGGCGACCCGAGGCGAAAACAAAGCTGACGATGCCCGCCTTTTGCTCCGGCGACGGACCAAGAATGCGCAGTCCGCCAACCGCGTCGAGCACCTCATGCGCCCGGCGAGTCAACCGGCGCTCGTGCTGCTCGATAGCCTCCAGACCGACCATGTTCAGGTAGTCGATTGCGGCACCCAGGGCGTCGCCGATACGGTGAGCAAGGACCGGCTCCGCG
>CAYMQL010000611.1:0-2128 GCA_964392255.1 uncultured Planctomycetaceae bacterium
CTCGGGAGTCCTCCTCGTCCAGGCAGAACAAAAACCGATGCAGATGAACCACCTTGGCCGGCGGAAAACCGTTGAACCAGGTGGACGACGCACGGCTATAGGCCCCGATGTTGCGGCTATAGACGTAGTCGCCCAGCTTGAGCTCGGGCAGCTCCTCGGCAAGCGAGATCGTATCGAGCGCGTCGCAGGTCGGGCCGAACACCGAGCAGATTTCCGTCGGCCCTTGGCGAAACGCCTTCAGGTGGTACTGGCAGTGGTCGAAGATGATGCCCGAGTAGGTGTGATACACGCCGTCGTCGAGATAGTAGCATCGTTTGCCGTCGCGCGTGGCCTTGCCGATCACTTTGGCCACCGCTGTGGCGGCCGTCGCGACCAGAAATCGGCCCGGCTCGGCCAGAATTTCGATATCCTTGGGGAACAGGCGGTCCAGCTCGGCATTGATGAGCCGGGCCAGCGATTTGAACGGCTGGACCTGCGCGTCGTAGGGCGCGGGAAAGCCGCCGCCGATGTCGATCAGCTTCAGTTGGAAGCCGCGCTCGGCCGCCTCGCGGAACACGCCCGCCGACAGGTGCAGGGCTTGCACATAGTTCTCGAAATTCGTGGTCTGGCTGCCGACGTGGAAGCTGAGGCCCTCGACGACCAGTCCGGCGTTGTGGGCGGCCTCGATCAGCGCGACGGCCTCGCCCGAGGCCGCGCCGAACTTCGACGACAGCTCGACCACGGCCCCGGTGTTCGGCACCCGCAGCCGCAGGGCCAGTCCCGCGTGCGGGGCGTGCTTGCGCACCTTGCCGATCTCTTCGAAATTGTCGTACGTCACCAGCGGCTTGTAGCGGTCCAACTGCTGGAGCGTCTCGTTCGCCTTGATCGGGTTGGCGTAGATGATTTTGTCCCAGATGTAGTCCTGTCGCTGGGCGGCCGGCAGATCTTTGATAAACTCGTAGACGATCTCGAACTCGGGCATCGAGGCCACGTCGAAACTGGCGCCTTCTTTGTAGAGCGTTTCGACGATGGCCGGGTCGGGATTCGCCTTGACGGCATAGTACGCCTGGACGCGCGGCAGCCGCTTGCGGAACTCGGCGTAGTTGCGGCGAATTTCGTTGTGGTCGACGATAAACAGAGGCGTGCCGTGCTCTTTGACCAGTTGCTTCAGTTTGCTTTTTGGAATCATGTTCAGTTGACTGTCGGGTCCGAGGGCAATTCCTTAAGGTTAAGAATCGATTTTAACATGTCTTGGCCCAGTTGGCGGAAAACCGTTTCCCAGAGCTGCTCGTCGGTCGAAAACACCGACTCGGCCGCGGCGGGCGTCGTTCGCCAAGCGCCTTGGTCCATTTCGCTTTCAAGTTGTCCGGCGCCCCAGCCGGCGTGGCCGATGAAGATTTTATAAACGGGTTCTTCGCTGAGTACCAGGGCGTCGAGATATTGCTTCTTGGCGGCGAAAAAAACGCCGGGCAGCGGCTGCGCCTCGCCCAACTTCGGCCGGGTGTGCAACGCCATCAAGGGGCCCGGCACAGGACCGCCCAGATAGACCGGCCGGCGGCTGTGGCACGGCGCGCTGCCCACCTCGCGCCACAGTTCCTGAAGCGTCTTTTTGGTCGGTCGATTCAACACCACGCCCAACGCCCCCTCCGCCGTGTGATCGACCAGCAGCACGAGCGCCCGCGCAAAGTTCGGGTCCGCCAGTTGCGGCGACGCCACCAGCAATTGCCCTGCGAGAGATTCCATTCTACTGCCTCAATGCGTGGAAAATGTCTCGGGCCGCACCTCGCCGACGCCGATCCGCCGGGACCGCACATTGTACCACTTGCCCCGAAGTTTCCAAGGAGGTAGTTTGTTGGCGGTCAGCTTTTAGCTATCAGCGGTCAGCTTTTCAGACAAAGCGGGATAGCCGCAGCTTGTCCTAAGCTGATAGCTGACCGCTGATAGCTGAAAGCTCCCTGCTGACCGCTCCCCGCCCCAAGGACCTCCGTTATGAACATCGTTGTGCTGGACGGCTACACGCTCAATCCCGGCGACCTGAGCTGGGCCGATCTCGAGGCCCTCGGGCCGACGACCGTTTACGACCGCACTTCCGCCGAGGAAACGGTCGCCCGGGCGGCCGACAGCGAGATTGTTCTGACCAACAAAACCC
>CAYMQL010000612.1:0-2123 GCA_964392255.1 uncultured Planctomycetaceae bacterium
TACGTGTTCCCCCCCCGGGCCCGGCTTTCTGCGTGAAGGCCGGGCCTTTTTTGTTCTTGGGAAGAATTGCGCTCGGCGGACGACAGAACTTGGCTGCGTGGAACAGACCGATTAAAAAAATCGCGGCGAACAAGTTCGCCGGCTAAACGGCGGCGAGCAATGCGCGTAGTTTTTTCTTCGCTTACCCTTCGCCAATCGCCTTCATCACCTCGTCGGGGATGTTGAAGTTGGCCGAGACGTTTTGCACGTCGTCGTGGTCGTCGAGCCGCTCCATAAGCCTCAAAACCCGCTGGGCGACCTCCGGGTCGGCGATGTCGACCGTGTTTTTCGGCAGCCGGGTGATTTGGCTGGCTTCGGGCGTGATGCCGGCGTCGGAGAGGGCCTTTGCAACGTTGCTGTAAACAGTCGGATCGCATGTGATCTCGAACTTGTCCTCCACGCGCTGCACGTCGTCGGCCCCGGCCTCGAGGGCCAGCTCCATCAACTGGTCCTCGCCGACGCCTTCGGCCGGAACGAGAAACAGCCCCTTGCTGTCGAACATCCAGGCGACGCAGCCGGCGCCGCCGAGCTTGCCGTCGGCGAGTTCGAAGATTTTTCGAACCTCGCCGGCGGTGCGGTTGCGGTTGTCGGTGAGCACTTCGCAGAGAATGGCCACGCCGCCCGAGCCGTAGCCTTCGTAGAGGACTTCTTCGAGGTTGCCGCCGTCGAGTTCGCCGGTGCCGCGTTTAATGGCCCGTTGGATGTTGTCCTTGGGCATGCTGACGGCCTTGGCGTCGTCGATGGCGTAGCGGAGCCGCAAGTTGGCGTCGGGATCGCCGCCGCCGGACTTGGCCGCGATGATAATGGCTTTGGCCAGCCTGCTCCAGAGCTTGCCGCGTTTGGCGTCGATCAGGGCCTTTTTGTGTTTGATGCCCGCCCAGTGAGAATGGCCTGCCATGCGTAGGACTCCGTTAGTTTGCGTTGATTTTCTTTTTGATGGCTTCGATTTTGTCGTTTTGTTTTTGCTGCCGCAGAACGTCGGCGGCTTTGCGCCACGCGGCGACGGCTTTGTCGCGCTGCTGCATTCCTTGATACACGTCGCCGAGGTGATCGAGAATCACGCCGTCGGATTTCGAGCCGGCGGCGGCCTTTTCGAGTTCGGCGGCGGCTTCGGCCAGCTTGCCCTGGCGATACAGCACCCAGCCGAGGCTGTCGCGATAGGCGGCGTTGTCCGGTTCGGCGTCGACGGCGCGGGCGATCATCCGCCGGGCGCGTTCCAGGTTTCGGTTCTGATCGGCCCAGAGGTAGCCGAGATCGTTCATCGCGCCGGCGTCGTCGGGAAACTCGTCGAGCACCTGTTCAAGCCACTCTTCGGCCGCGGGCATGTCGCCGGCCAGCACCGCCAGATTCGACAGAGCAAGCCGCGCTTCGCGAAGCACATGGCGCGTTTCGACGAACCGGTGGTCGGCGTCGAACTGGCGGACCAGCTCGCGATAGGCCTCGGCGGCCTCGGCGTTGCGCTTGCCGACGTACAGCACCCAAGCGGCGCGGCTGCAGTGTCGGGCCGAATCGGGACGCTTTTCCGCGGCGACCCGGGCGGCCGCCAAGGCCTCGTCGATGCGTTCCGACATTGCCAACGCGCCGGCCAGATAGAAATAAAAGGCCGGGTTGTCGTCGGGCAAAACCTTTTCGTCGATCCCGCGCTGAAAAACCTTGGCGGCCTCGGCGAATCGTTCGCCCATCAGAAGCCCAACGCCCCAGGCCATCAAGGCCTCGGCCGTTCGCGCCGACGCGGCGATTGCCTCGTTGTTTTCCGACGCCGCGGTCCGGCCGTCAACCTTTGCAGAAGCGGATTGGTTGCGAATCGCCAGATCGAAAAACTCGGCGGCCGTTTCATACTGTTTTGCCTCGAGCGCCAGCAGCGCCACCGCCAGCCGGCGGCCGTAGCCGAACTGATCCGGCGCCGATTCCATTTCTCGGCGGGCCGTCGCGACGATCCCTTGCAGCGACTCGGCGTCGCCCGAAATGCTCTGCGCCTCGGTCCCCAGGAGCTCCATGACGCTCGACTTCGTAATCGCCTCGTCCAAAACCTCCAGCAGCGCGTCGAACTGCTTGTCTTGCCGATAAAGGTCCATCAGCGCGCG
>CAYMQL010000613.1:0-2119 GCA_964392255.1 uncultured Planctomycetaceae bacterium
GGCAGCAGTTCGCGCCCGCGGGCGACCAGCCGCAGGCCATCGCGCAGCTGGTGGCAGGCATCGAATCGGGGGAGCGCTGCCAGACACTGCTGGGGGTGACGGGGTCGGGGAAGACGTACACGATGGCGGCTACGATCGCGCGGCTGAACCGGCCGGCGCTGATCTTCGCGCCGAACAAGACGCTGGCGGCGCAGCTGTTCTCGGAGTTCAAGCAGTTCTTCCCGGAGAACGCGGTCGAGTACTTCGTGAGCTACTACGACTACTACCAGCCCGAGGCCTACATCCCGCAGCGCGACATCTACATCGAGAAAGATGCCGCGATCAACCAACAGATCGAGCGGTTGCGGCTGGCCGCCACCAGCGCGTTGGTCAGCCGCCGCGACGTCATTGTCGTGACTAGCGTGTCGTGCATCTACGGCCTCGGCTCGCCCGAGGATTATCGCGCGATGATGGTCGGGCTGGAAGTGGGCCAGACGGTCGACCGCGACCGCGTGCTGGCCAAGCTGGTCGACATCCAGTACGAGCGGAACGACATCGAGTTTCAGCCCGGCAAGTTCCGCGTCCGCGGCGATTGCGTCGAGGTCTGGCCGACGTACGAAGAGACGGCCTTTCGCGTCGAGTTTTGGGGCGACGAGGTCGAGCAGCTTTCGGTTATCCATCCCACGAGCGGCGAGGTGCTCGATCGGCCCGAGCGGCTGTTCATCTATCCCTCGAAGCATTTTGTGCTGCCCGAAGAACGCATCGAAGGGGCCGTGGCCGAGATCCGGAAGGAGCTCGACTCGCGCCTCAAGCAGTTCAAAGACGAGGGCAAGCTGCTCGAAGCGCAGCGCCTTAGCGCCCGAACCCGCTTCGACATCGAGATGCTGCAAGAGGTGGGCTATTGTCCGGGCATCGAAAACTACAGCCAGCCGCTGAGCGGACGCCCGTCCGGCTCGCCGCCCGACACGCTCTTTAGCTTCTTCCCCGACGATTTTCTGCTGATCGTCGACGAGTCGCACGTGAGCGTTCCGCAGATTCGCGGCATGTATTTCGGCGACCACAACCGCAAGGCGACGCTGGTCGAGCATGGTTTTCGCCTGCCCAGCGCGTTGGACAACCGGCCGTTGCGGTTCGAAGAGTGGGAGGATCGCATCAAGCAGGTGGTTTACGTGTCGGCCACGCCCGGCCCCTATGAATTGGAAAAAACCGGCGGCCGGATCGTCGAACAGGTGATTCGGCCCACGGGACTGTTGGACCCCGAGATCGAAGTCGCACCGGCGCGGTCGCAGGTACCGCATTTGCTGGAAGAAATCCGCCGCCGGGCGGCCGTCGGCGAGCGCGTGCTCGTGACCGCGCTGACCAAACGGCTGGCCGAGGACCTTTCCGCGTATTTCAGCAAGCAGGACGTCCGCTGCAAGTGGTTGCACAGCGACTTGGACGCCTTCGAGCGCGTCGAACTGTTGCGCGACCTCCGGCTGGGCAATTTCGACGTCCTGGTGGGCGTCAACCTGCTCCGCGAAGGGCTCGACCTGCCCGAGGTCTCGCTGGTGGCCATTTTAGACGCCGACAAAGAGGGCTTTTTGCGGAGCGAAACGTCGCTGATGCAGACGATCGGCCGCTCGGCCCGCAACGTCAATGCCAAGGTGCTGCTCTACGCCGACAAAGTGACCGACTCGATGCAGCGGGCGATCGAAGAAACCCGCCGCCGCCGCGAAATGCAGCGCGAGTACAACGCGGCGCACGGCATCACGCCCGAGACGATCCGCAAAAGCATCCGTGCGGGCATCGAGGCCGAAGCGGCGGCCCATGCCCAGTCATACGCCGCCGTCGGCCGGGCCGAGGAAACCCAATATATCACCGAAGAGTATCTCGAAGAACTCGAGGCCGAGATGCTCGCCGCGGCCGAAGAATTGGAATTCGAGCGGGCCGCGGCCCTGCGCGACCGCATCGCCCAGATGCGCCAACAACTTGGCAAGCCGCTGGCCGAGGCCGAAATCCATCACGCCACCCGAGCCGAGCGCCGCAAGCATCACAAGCAGCAGCCGCCGCCCGGCCGCGGCCGGAAGGGCACGTAGACTGTGCGGCTATTGCGTCTCAGGAAAGTAATGTCGTGTCGAGATAGCCGGGAGCTAACAGCTCC
>CAYMQL010000614.1:0-2113 GCA_964392255.1 uncultured Planctomycetaceae bacterium
TAGGCCGCCCGTTTTTCGCAGATAAACGGCAACGGTCTGCTCGGCCCAGCGTTTCTCGTAATCGACGTTGCCGACCGTGATGACGTCGGGCTGCGTCGGCTGCTTCAGGGAGATGAGCGCGTCGGGCTGGAAGCTGCGGAAAGGCTCTTCCGCGGCGATGCGGCTCGATGCGTCGTCGACGTTGACGTGTTCGAAACGGATGGCGGGGTTGCTCTTGTGCAGCAGCACCCACCAGGGATACTCCCAACTGCAATTGTCGATGATCAACCCCACTTGGGACACGTTTTGCGTTAGCAGGAATTGGGAGGCTTTTCGGAAGAGCGGCTCGGAGTTCGGATGGGCTATGAAAAAGAGCCGCTCTTGCGACGTATGGAAGATGTTGTTCTTCCCGATCAAGGGGCGTCGATCGCAGTAGAGCAGCCAGGGAATTCCAAGCAGCAGCAGGCATGTCGCCAAAACGTTGACGGTCGTGCGGGACGCGATCCGGGCAACGGCCGCGCCCGCCATCGGCGCCATGAAAATAAACAGCGGCATGTGCAGCCGGCTCATCCACGGATGCCATTTGCAGTAAAAAGCGTTGATCAGAAACGCGGCCGCCGTGGCCGCGGCAAACATCAGCAGCGTCCGATCCTTGCGTAGCGCCGGGACGAAAGGCAGCAGACAGCCGCACAGGATCGCCAGCAACAAATGGACCGGGTTGCCGTCGTATTCTTCGTGAAACTTCGTCGGTAGAATCTTAAATTTCAAGCCCGGCGGCAGCGACCAGGTGACCCGCGGGTCGTCCAGATCAAAGCCGATCCACCGATGGAAAGTCACATAGCCTTGGTAGATCGCCGCGTTCACTTTGGGCCAAGGCGTGTTGATGTGGGTGCCGACGTTCTTGACCACGCTCGACAGAAGCGCGCTGGGCGAATGCACATCGAGCGCGTAGGTTGCGCCTTGCGGTTCCTGGCACGGGCCGAGCGGATTTCGGTACAATTTCCAGTTTCGCCCGCAGTGCCCCGCGTTGATCAGAACGAAAATCACCGTCAGCACGACAAACGTTTGCAGCGCCAGCCATCGGTAGGTTTTGATCTGCGACAGCGCCAGCCAGACCAGGAAACCGGGCGCAAAGAGATAGGCCGTGGCTTTGCCGAGGACTGCCAAGCCCAGCGCGGCCGAGAGGCCCAACAGACTCGGCCAGTCGAACCCATCAAAGGGGACCGTCCCATTATTGCTAGCGCAAAAGTCGGGACAGTCCCCCGCGCCTCGGGAGCAGCCCCTTGCGCGCAGCCGCAAAAAATAATACACAAAACACGCCAGCCAGAAGGCCGTGACATAGTCGTTCTGCGTGCTGGACGCCTGCATAATGCCCATCGGAAGCGTAACCGCGAACGCGGCAGCCAGCAACTGGCCGGCGGTCTTTGCGCCCAACTGCCGGGCGATCAGCGATGCGGCCGCCAGGCTGCCGACCATGGCGAACCACTGGACGCTGTTCGCAAAGCGGTCGGAACCAAATAATAGCTGGAGGTGCAAAATGCCGTACTCCGCCCCCGGACTTAGGATATTCTGCCGTCGGATGGACGTTGGATAGAACGCGACGTTTTGGTTCTGGATCCAGTGCATCACCTTGGGCATGTGATATTCCATCGAATCCCAATAGTTCGGCGGCGCAACCAACGCTATCACCCCGATGACCGCCGCATAGATCGCTACGCCGGCCAGCACAATCCGCGAAAAGGGCGTCCAGGGCTCCTTTTCGGCGGCCGAGACAATCGGCTGCGGACAATTCTTGATCGAGACAACCAGAAACGCCGCGGCGCAAGCGGTTGTCGCCGCCCAAAAACCGACGATCCACGGGGCGACGATTAAATTCAGAAGGCTCAACCCTTCGGTCGCCAGAGCCATGCTCGTTCCCAAAACCACCGACGCGGCAAGAAACGCGCCGCGCCAACAGCCTTCGCGCAAGCGCAGCCGGAAGGCCCAAAGCAGCATCAGAAAACTGGCGATCGGAAGGGATACGAGCATGGCATCTCCCCGGTTGACCTATCTATCATTCGGAAATGGCTACTCGACGTTCAGCCTTGGTAGGGTGCGTGCTTGCACGCACCAATACGGATTTGCCGTGAAATCA
>CAYMQL010000615.1:0-2103 GCA_964392255.1 uncultured Planctomycetaceae bacterium
TTTCTTATGCAATTCTAAGGCCAACTCCGGCCCGCCCGTCTCGACGATCCGTCCGCCCAGTAGAACGTGGGTGTACGTGGGCCGATTGTATTCCAACAGTTGCTCGTGGTGGGTGATAATCAGGATGCCCATTTCGTGCCCGCCGATCTCGGCGATGCTTCGGCTGGCCAACCGCACGGCGTCGACGTCCAGGCCGCTGTCGGTCTCGTCGAGGATGGCGAACTTCGGCCGCAGCATGGCCAGTTGCAAAATCTCGGCCCGCTTCATCTCGCCGCCCGAAAAGCCGTCGTTGACATAACGGCGAGCGAAGGCGGCGTCGATCTTCAAATGCTCCATTTTCTCTTTCAGTTCCTTGCGGAACTCGCGCATTGGAATCAGTTCTTCGCCGTCCTTGCGGTCGGGATGGCGGACATTCGTGGCGGCGTGGCGCAGGAAGTCGGCCATTTTGACGCCCGGAATGGCTACCGGCCGCTGAAAGGCCAGAAACAAACCGGCCCGGGCTCGCGCGTGCGGCGCCATCGCCAGCACGTCCTCGCCGTTGAGTTCGACCCGGCCCGAGATGACTTGGTAGCCGGGGTGGCCCATCACGGCGAACCCCAACGTGCTTTTGCCCGAGCCGTTCGGTCCCATCAGGGCATGGATCTCGCCGCGGCGAATCTCAAGGCTGACGCCGCGAAGAATCGGCTTGTCGGCAACGTTGACGTGCAAATCGCGGATCGCAAGCGTATCGGTCATACTGTTTTCGCGGAACTCGAAGCCGCTTTCACCTTTTGATGTTCAAACACAAGCGGCCGCTCGTCAACTTCGACATAGCCGGTTTGTTGCGGCACGGGCAACGGGTTCTCGACTTTCTTGCCGCGTCGGAACAAATGCCCGACCCAACCCAAGTTGTCGGAACTCGGCTGCCGGGCGATCCGAGCGCCGCGAATCTTTTCCTGCAACCGCATCAGCCCTTCCAGCAGCGATTCGGGCCGCGGCGGGCAGCCGGGCACGTACACATCGACCGGAATCACCAGATCGACCCCGCGAACCACATGGTAGCCGTTCTCAGAGTACGGGCCGCCGGAAATCGCGCAGGCGCCCATCGCAATGACGTACTTCGGCTCCGGCATTTGGTCGTAAAGCCGGCGAATGCGGCTGGCCATTTTATGCGTAACAGTGCCCGCGACGATCATCAGGTCGGATTGCCGGGGGCTTGGCCGAAACGCGCCCGCTCCAAACCGATCGAGGTCGAAGCGGCCGGCCCCGGCCGCCATCATCTCGATTGCGCAGCAGGCCACTCCGAAGGTCATGGGCCACAGGCTGCCCTGCCGGGCCCAGTTGATCGACTGTTCGAGCGTGGTCAGCACAACGCCGTCTTCAAAACGTCCTTCAATCCAAGGCCGTGTCATTCCGTTTCTCGCTTCAGGGGGCGATTTGCCGCAAAGGCGTCAGTATAACCGACATGCCGCCGGCTTAAAACCGTGGATGGTTATACCCCCCGAAAGCGTGTCTCCATCAACTCGGCGTTGCAGCGGAGCAATTCGGAAAACATCCGCTGTTCGTCCCCTTGGACATTTTGGCCCTGCTCGGTGGATTCCGGTCCGGGACTAGCATGTTCCTGCGGCACGGTCCCAAGGGCAGCCCTAGACGAAGCCCGGCATTGCTCGATCAGTTGACCGAGTGATTCCGCACGCTCGGAAGGCGTTTGGCCGCTGATTTTTTCGGCATAACCGGAGGCCAGCGCCCGGCCGATCCGGCGCAGAGTTGCGCATCGCTGCTCGGACGGCTCATTCTGGCATTTTTTCCATAGGGCGGTTGCCAGGTCCGCAAAGTTCGAGTTGGTCAGGAGCATTCCCTTTTCGGTCAGCCAGTAGCGGTGTTTGGGGCGTCCGCGACCGTGGCGGGTCGTCTCGCGTTGGATCGTGTTCTGGCGTAAAAGACGAGTCAACCGTTGTCGCACGGCCGTTGGCGTAACCTCCATTGCGTCGGCCAGATCGGCAACGCCCAAAGCCCCCGCTACCCGCAGCAGGTTAATCAAACCCGCATCTGAAGTCGGAGCCTGGGTGCTCATAAAAAATCTCCCTTCGGCAAGTGTGAAACAGCAGCCCTTAAACTGTCCTC
>CAYMQL010000616.1:0-2100 GCA_964392255.1 uncultured Planctomycetaceae bacterium
AAGGTAAAGATCGTGGTCAATCGCGTCGGCCTCGACGGCGGCCAGATTACGCTCAAAAAAGCCGAGGAAACCATCGGCAAAGACATCTTCTGGCAGCTTCCGAACGATTACCGCACGCTGATCGAAGCCCGCAACAACGGCGTTCCGCTGATCGACAGCGCGCCCCGGGCCGCCATCACCCAATCGCTGGTCTCGCTGGTCCGATTGCTTTCGGGCGACGAAACGCTGCAAGAAGCCGGCGCTGCGGGCGGCAAAAACGTTTTCTCGGGCCTGCTGAAGCTCTGGCCCGGCAAGGCCGAAAAATAGCCGCTCAGCCCTCGACAACGGCCGTCGCCCACGCCAACACCCGTTGGGCAATACATATTGACGCGGCGAGCTCTTCGGTCGTGACGTCCTCCGCTTCGCCGGGATAGCGGCTGCTTACCGCATAGTCCGTTAGGGCCGCCGCTTCGTCTAAAGCGGGCATGCACGGAACGCTTGGCGGCAATAACTCCGCCAAAAAACCAATGTTGTGCGTCCTGGGGAAACAAACATTCGAGAATATCAGCACGGCCTTGATTGCCTTCTCGACGGACTGTTGCACGTGGAAGCAAAGGGTTTCCAGCAGAACGTCTTCACCCGGCGACGACATGGCCAGAAGCAAGTCGCTTCTTGCATGCCGCAGCCAGTCGGCGGGACTGCCTTTTGGAACGTCAATCGGCGGCATAGACTTCAATTCCTTCGCGCAGGATTGAGGAGTAAATCAAGCCGGCGTTGTTTCGATGTTTTTCTAGATCGGAAGGGGTTGCCACGAGCAGGTCGAATGGTTGCCCCGCGCGTCGGATTTCCCCATATAGCCGTTGTGCGGTACGGCGGCGATTTGTTCCCTCGGGCATCACGATCAGCAGATCGGCGTCGCTCTGCGGTCCAGACTGACCGCGAGCGGTTGATCCGAACAGGATGATCTTCAAGGGATGCGCAATTGCTACGACCTGATCGAGAAGCGAAGAAAGGGCGGTGGTAAAAGGAACTGTGTTCTGATACATCCAACACCTCAACGCGAGGGCGGCTCGTCGACTCGGCTTACTCATGGAATGCTTGCCGCTGCCAATTGTACCATTCCGGACACCTTCAGGGCAATCGTCTCTTGGGGTCCGTTTGCCGCCGGTTCATTCGTTATATCCGGCATAGACGGCTGTCGTTCCGCTCTCGGACAAACGACGCGGCGTAAGCTATCTTTTCCTGGATATTCTAGATAATCACCGAGCCTTGCATTATGCCGAAACTGACGACGACGCTGCGCCCCGCCGATTCGAAAGAAAGCGCTTTCGAGGAACTCAAACAGCGCATTCACAGCAAGCTGGTCGACAAACTCGACCTATCGCGCGTGGGCGAACTGGAAGGCGACACGCTGCGCCGCGAAATCCGCCTGGTGGTCGAACACCTCTGCGACAGCGAAGACACGCTGCTGAACCGCAACGAACGCGAGCGGCTGGTGAGCGAGGTGCTCGACGAGACGTTCGGCCTCGGCCCGCTGGAGATGCTCCTGAAAGACCCGACGATCAGCGATATTTTGATCAATGGGCCGAAAAACGTTTACTGCGAACGCCGCGGCAAGATGGAAAAAACGAACGTCGTCTTCCGCGACAACAACCACCTGATGCAGATCATCGACCGAATCATTTCAAAAGTGGGCCGGCGCGTCGACGAAACCTGTCCGATGGTCGACGCGCGCATGATGGACGGCTCGCGTTTCAACGCGATCATTCCGCCGCTGGCGCTGGACGGAGCGTGCGTTTCTATCCGCCGTTTCGGTTCGAATCCACTGAAATTGGAAGACTTGCTGAACTACAAAGCGTTTACGCCGGAAATGGTGATGCTGCTCGAAGGGGCCATCAAGGCCCGGCTGAACATTTTGATTTCCGGCGGCACGGGCTCCGGCAAAACCACGCTGTTGAACACGCTTTCAAGCTTCATTCCCAATTCCGACCGCGTCGTGACGATCGAAGACGCGGCCGAATTGCAGTTGCAGCAGGAACACGTGGTGCGTCTGGAAACGCGGCCGCCGAATATCGAAGGCAAAGGCGCGATCACGGCGACCGACCTGGTCCGGAACTGTTT
>CAYMQL010000617.1:0-2096 GCA_964392255.1 uncultured Planctomycetaceae bacterium
CCATTTTGCACAAATCTCCAAAACAAGAAAATACCAGTTTTCTGACAAAACCTAGCAGCACCTTCGGCGGCGGCCCAGCCTGATACGCCCGTACCTTAATGCAAACGATTTCATGCCGCGTCGTGACCCCGTTCGCCTCCATAATCGCGCAGGCGGGCATCTCCGATTCGGCATAGACGGGGACGGGATATTTTGGATCGACGATCATGGATAACCTTTCGTTGTGTTGTGTTGTTAAGCCCGGTCGGGATCGACGTGAACCCAAAACGCCGACCCCAAACCGGGCACCGCAGCGAACCGCAGAATGCAAAATGCGGTTCGCTGCCCAGCCGGCTTCTTGACCCGGCCGCGGCAGGAGAAAGCCCGCGGCGGGGAGGGGGCACCGGCCAGGCGAATCGCGCCCCCTCGTCACTCAGTTAATTCCATCGCTTCGGGATCGAGCATCCTATTTTCGACCGCCGCAATCTCGCTTTCAATTTTGGCGATTTCCTTCCGGGCCTTGGCGTTCGCCTTGCAGTTCTCCACAAGCTCGCTCTGCCGCGCCGGGCTCCGCAGATCGGCCAATTTCTGCCGAGTTTCCACAGCCGCGGCTCGCCGATGCTCCGTAAGGTATATCCCTAGTTGGCGCTCGAGTCGCTCGATTTCCGCCGCGTCGTTTTCGGGCAGGATGTTTTCCCGCAATCGCTTCCGTTGTTCCGAGAGCGAACCGACTAGATCGTGCAGCGTTTTGGCCGCCGTCTTGCAAAGAACCCGCTTTGCAGTTGACCGCAGCCGGATGACCTCGCTTTTACGGTTGCTTTCGGCAAGCTGATCCTCGATACGCAACCCGCTGCTGTTGTGCAGCAAAGTCAACGCTTCGGCCAACTCGCCCAACGTGCCAAAGTCGCTTAGCGGCCGGTCGGCAGAGAATCCTTGGGGCATAGCATTCGCATGTTCAAGAACATCCGCCCGGGCCAGGTCGGCCGCAGCCCGCAGCCGATCACGGGCGCGGTCTGCGTCGGCTGAAAACTGATCGACAAACCGCCCGCAGCCGAAAAGCACCTCATTGGTCGGCGGCTCATTGCCGCGCTGGCCGCGGGCTGTCGCCCACACGTCGGCCAGGTATCTGTCTCGTGGTTGCTCCGCTGTCGTTTCACGTTCCTTTGTTGCGGTACTCATCGCTTGTTCTCCTTCTGTCTTTGGATAAAGGTTCGCGTGCCGACCAATCGCCGACACAGTTTTTCACGATCAAGCCGTCGCTGCTCTTTTTCTTCGCGCGATTGCAACGCCGACGGCAGTTGCCACTTCGGGTGATTTACGACGCTCTCCGCAACGGCCGCGCCGCCGCCAAGTTTGACACCGCCGCCGACCGCCTTCGCTATCGCTTCCAATTTCGTCGCATCGTCGAGGTCGTCGGCTAACAGCACGGCCTTGACCTGTTCGATAATTCCCGCATCGCCGGTTAAGGACGCGGTAGGGGCGGCCGACTCGAAAAGGCTGTTCGTCGTCGCCGGGTCGCATACGAGGTCAACCGAGTGGACGCCGACAATCTCTTCCACGACGTTCTTGCCGCCGCGCCGAACAACGCGGCCATCGGCGGAATGCGACAATCCAAACAGCCGCGGGTTGCGCTCGGCCGCCTCAAATATCGCCGGCGCGTTCGGGTGAGATTTCAGAATGTTTAGGTCGCCGATCAGCGACGCCCCATCACCTCGCACGTTTTGCAGCCAGCCGAATCGAGAGGCCACGCTGCGTTGGCCCGCTGTATGGTCGAGGAAACAGCCCCGCCCCTCATAATGCGGTATCGCTTTTTGTAGGACCGCCGGCGGATACGTCCGATTGTTCCGGCTCTGTGAACCGATAATCTTGACGCCGCGAATCACGCCGGCCGCACGGTCCACTCGCAAGCCGCTTTCGCAAAGGGTTCGTTCTTGTAAAGTTTCGATGCTCATGTTCGTTCCTTACGCTAAAAAGGTTTCTTCCAAAAACACTTCTTTCGGCCCCTGGAATGCTTCCATTGGGCACTCGGCGGCCCTCAGCGCCGACGGCAACGCCACCGCCGCTGCAAACCCCATATCGCTATGGCCGTCCGCCGCCGAACGCGGCGCGGTCAACTT
>CAYMQL010000618.1:0-2094 GCA_964392255.1 uncultured Planctomycetaceae bacterium
GGGCACTGGCATAGCCAGTGGCACCCTAAATCTTAACTGTGACAAAGCACTAGCCCGCGGTTTTCAAAGCAGCAGCACGCCGCTGTCGCCGCCGGACGACTGTTGCTCTCGGACGTGGCGCATTAAGAAGATCATCGCCTGTAAATGTTCGCGGGCGGCTTCGGCCGGATTGTCGTTTTGGGTTGCCGCGGCCGTTTTGGCGAGAAACTGCTCGTACTTGGTCCAATCGACCGGCCAGTTTTCGTTGACCGCGGCCTGACGCAGTTGTTGCACCAGATCGGTGAGCCGGGCCAGCAGATCGGCGTTGGCCGCGCACGGACAAACAACATAGGGGCCGCGGCCGAATCGGCGGCCTGCCATTTGAAACTCGTGATCCGGTCTGCCGTAGCGCCAAAACAATGCGACAAGCCCGGCGATCAGCGCGGCGGCGCCGGCGGCGAGCGCGGGCCACGCATGGCCCATTCCCAAAAGTCCCAAGGCCGCGAGCGCCGCGACGCCGACGGCGGTCCAAAACACGGGATGGACCGGACGGACGGGCGCCGCGTTTTTTTGCGATGGCCCTGAGACGGAGGCGGCCGCATTTTGCGGTCCGAGCACGCGAACGACCACCGTCGTGATATTGTCGGGGCCGCCGCGCAGGATGGCCAGATCGGCCAGCGCGCGGGCGGCGTCGGCCGGCGGCAAACAACGCAGCACCAATCCAATTTCATCGTCGCTCACCTGGCCCGACAAACCGTCGCTGCACAGCAAAAAGGTATCGCCGGCCTGGACCGAATGCGGCCCTTCCAGATCGACTTGGACCGATGCGTTCGGGCCCAGCGACCGGGTGATGATGTTTCTGGAAATATAGCCGGGCAGTTTCGCATTCTTGTTTTTTTCGGCGGCGCGTAGCTCCCAGACCAAACTGTGATCGAACGTAAGCTGCTCGATCGTATCGCCGCGGAGGCGATAGGCCCGACTGTCGCCCACGTGGGCGACCATCGCGCCCGAGGGCAGCAGCAACAGGATCGTCGCGGTCGTGCCCATGCCGCGAAAGTCGGGGCTCGCCTGTCCGCGGGTATGAATCTGGCGGTTGGCGTCCAGGACGGCCGAAAGAATGGCCTCGGGCGGCGACTGGTCGAGCCGCTTCCGATAGACCAGCGGCACCAGATCGACCGCCATTTTGCTGGCCAATTCGCCGGCGGCGTGTGCGCCCATGCCGTCGGCCACCATAAACAGATGGCCTCGCCGCTGAAAATCGTCCTGGCTGCCGGCCAGGGCCACGGCGAACGAGTCCTGATTGTTGGCGCGACGCAGCCCCACGTCGCTCAGCGCGGCGTGCTCCAGGCAGTGATCCCAGATGGAGTTGGACGCATCCATATCGGAAGTATAGCTGCCGTCTACAGGGGCCACCAGCCTATCTGGGGGGAAAGCCGGCGAAATTCCGTCTAGCCACGGCCGTTACGACCGGCTATACTCCGCCGCCCATTGGTTTCGATCCAAACCGAGGTTCCGTCTACGGTCTTTTCGCGATGTCGGCCGCCGATCGTTCGCAACATTTTGTCGCACGCAGCACCGTGATCGGATCGGTGTTGATTGGGCTGGCGCTTGGCGCGACCCAAGGGGGCTGCGTTCAGCGGCGGATGACCGTGCGGACGAATCCGCCCGGGGCCATGCTCTATGTCGACGATTACGAAGTCGGCACAACGCCCGTCTCGACCAACTTCACCTACTATGGCAAGCGGAAAATCCGGCTGGTCAAAGACGGCTACGAAACGCTGACCGTGACGCAGCCGATTCCAGCCCCGTGGTACGAGTATCCGCCAATCGACTTTGTGGCCGAGAATTTGGTGCCGGGCGAGATCCGCGATCAGCGGGTGTTGGACTATCAGTTGAAGCCGCAAGCGGTCGTGCCCACCGAACAGTTGCTTTCGCGCGCCCAGCAGCTTCGCGGCAACGTCCATGCCGCAGGCGGCATCGTTCCGGCAGGCGGCGTTCCGATGCCGACCGGTGGAACCGGGGCGCCCTCCGGGCAAGCCGTCGGCGGCCAATTGGTTCCCCCGCTGCCGTAGCGGCGGCCCAGCCGACGAGTTTCAGGGTTCAGCGCGGTCCGTC
>CAYMQL010000619.1:0-2089 GCA_964392255.1 uncultured Planctomycetaceae bacterium
CGCCGATGAGTTTAGATAGGCCGCTAACCACTCGCAAGCGTTTTCCGCATTTTGTGGTTAACAAACACTTTACGCACAAGGGGTTGTATTGCTAGCACTGCCAGCGTTGTGGTTGTCCACATTTTTTCCGTTTGTATTTCCGAGGTCCGCGTAAGCAAAACCGCCGCAAAGGGGTCGACGTATTCGCGATCGGATGCAATTGCGCAATCTCTTGTTGATTAAGAGGTTGCGGCGATATTTGCGTTTCCGTCCGGGGCCCTGTCGGCGTCGAATAAGTCGGCCTACAATGTTTCTGTTGCAGAAAGCTCCAAATCAGTAGGGTGCGTGCTTGCACGCACCTGATTCCAAGGTTAATCCATATTGGTGCGTGCAAGCACGCACCCTACCAAAGCTGAAATTTTGCGAGCCGACCGTGCTGTACCAGAACGTTTGCATTGAATCCTTCGCCTATTCGCTGCCCGACGAAATTGTGACCTCGGCCGAGATCGAGGCCCGATTGGCCCCGCTGTACTCGCGGTTGCGGCTGCCCGAGGGGCGGCTGGAACTGATGTCGGGCATCGCCGCGCGAAGATTTTGGCCGCGAGGAATGCCGCCCAGTCGAATGAGCGTCGAAACGGCCGAAAAAGCCATCCGCATCGCCGGCGTCGACAAACAGCACATCGGGGCGCTGGTCCACGGCTCGGTTTGTCGCGATTTTCTCGAACCGGCCACCGCATGCGGCGTACACCATCGGCTGGGCCTGCCCTGCCGCGCAGTCGTCTATGATCTGTCGAACGCTTGCTTGGGCCTGTTGAACGGCATCGTGCAAGTGGCGAACATGATCGAACTGGGGCAAATTCGCGCCGGCGTCGTCGTCGGCACGGAAGACAGCCGGACGCTGGTCGAAGCGACGATCAAGCACCTCAACACCGACGTCTCGCTCTCGCGCCAACAAATCAAGGCCGCCTTCGCCTCGCTGACCATCGGCTCGGGCAGCGCCGCCATCGTACTCTGCAACAAAGAACTGAGCCGAACGGGAAACCGTCTTCTGGGCGGCGTGATCCGCGCAGCCAGCGAACACTGCGACCTCTGCCGCGGCGGACATGGGGAGAAAGCAAAGGGGAGAGGGGAGAGGGGAGAGAGGAGAGGGGAGAGTGGAGAGGGGAGAGGAATCACATCAGAACTCCCCTCTCCCTTTGGGAGAGGGGCCGGGGGTGAGGGCCGTAAAGCCGACGCAAGCGCCCCCTTGCTCATGTGGACCGACTCCGAGGCCCTGATGCACGCGGGAATCGCCGTTGCCCAAGATACTTTCCCCGAATTTCTCCGTGAGATGAACTGGTCGGTCGGCGATATCCACAAGACGTTTTGCCATCAGGTTGGCCGCGCCCATCGCCGGCTGATGTTCGAATCGTTGGGGCTCGATACTCGCATCGACTACGGCACTTTTGAGCGATTGGGCAACACCGGTTCAGCAGCCCTGCCGATAACGGCGGCCCTCGGCGTCGAAAACGGTCATCTACAGCCGGGCGATCACGTCGCCCTGCTGGGCATCGGGTCGGGCATCAACGTCATCATGCTCGGGCTGGATTGGCAGCGGAGCTTGGGTGAAAGCCTCGAAGCCCCGTTCGACTCCGACGCGCAGATTGCCTAGGTGATAGAGGTCCGTCGGCGTCTTGCCGAACTCGATATGCTATCCAACGCGCTGCCGTGCCTCGGAGGTGAATGTAGCTCTTGATGGACGGGCAGGTGCGTGGTTATTGGCAGAAATGCGAAAATGGGGTATTATCAAATCACTGGGCCGATGAGGACGACGATATTACGGCAAACCGTCCGCAAGCTCGATCCCCTGTAGTGGCATGCCATTTTCTCCGGCAAACCGATATTGTGATGCGTATCGTTCAACCTGCAAGAAGGTGTCCGACGAATTCCCTATGGACGTTGCACGCAAGGCTTGCCATTGTCGTACTGGCCATCGTCCATGCGGCGTGCCCATGCCGAGCGCAAGTCTCCCAAGGCCGCGCCGAATCGGATGCCGTCAAACTCACGTCTATTGACGAACTACTGCTGTTCTTTCCGTCCAAATTCCCCACCGGCAATTGGACACCCAAAG
>CAYMQL010000620.1:0-2078 GCA_964392255.1 uncultured Planctomycetaceae bacterium
ACCCCGCGCCCAGTATGCCGCCGATTGCGTTGGGGCCGTTTGCGCGAATCAGATCGGTCACGTCGTAGGTGTTGTAGTAAACCCGCTTGTTATAGTCGGTCCAGTCCGGCGTGAAGTAATCGTTCCCGACCGGGCGGCCGTTGACATGCAGCCGGTAGACGCCCAAGGCGCTGGCGTAGACGGTTGCCCGGCGTATGTCGCCTTTGATTTGGAACTCCTTTCGCAGCAAGGCGCAGGCGCATGGCGTTGCGGGTTCGATTTTCGTGCCGGGATAGATCATTGGGACGTCCAGCCCGATCCATTTGCCTTTGAAGTCCGCCGGATCGAGCAGGCCCATGCTCCAATGCGCCGAGTTGCTATAGGATGTATCCTTGCCCTCGGCGTCCCACAGGCGAACTTTCCAGAAACACTGCATGCGCGATTCGAGCGGCTTTCCGGCGTAAACGATCTGCACGGATTGGTCGGAGGCCACCTTTCCCGTGTCCCATAGATCGCCCTGATCGGCGGCCAGTTTTTCGGCGCTTGTGGCAACGATGATTTGATAGGCGGTTTGTCTGGCGCCGCGTCGGGCGTCGCGCATTTCCCAGAAAAGACGCGGCTCAACGACGTCTATGCCCAAGGGATTGACGCGATATTCGCATCGCAAATGAACGGCCGTCGCCGGACTCTGGGCGGCGCAAGCCGCGGAAACGACCGACAGCGCGGCGACGACGAAAAAAAGGGCGTTGATGCGCAAAACATTTTCTCCAGAAGCAAGGAAGAAAATCGAACGGGGGCGGGAGGCATTTGTGCGAACGCAATCGCACAGGACGACGACAACTTATCGCGTGGCAGGGGGGAGTGATAGGGAACTCGGGCACATACACCGGGAAAGAGGCGTATTCGTCGCCTAAGCAACCTGAAAGAATTTTACCAAAATGTCCCAGACGCATCAAGGGATGCGTCAATCCCCTTTTGCCACATCCGCCATGCAGGGACTGTCCCAATTTTCGTGTTAGCGAAAATGGGACTGTCCCCTTTGCCGTTGCAAAATTCCGTACAGTCCCCCATGCGACTGTTCTTTCCTGGGACCCAACAGGCGTCGCGTGCTTCGCGTCTAACGGGCGACGTTACTGCAAGGCCTGACCCAGTTGGATGCCCGAGCGATCGGCCAGAAAACGATGCTCGAACGACATATAGAAGAAGATGCCGATATTGGGGGCCGCGGCCGAAAGCCCGACCGGCACGCCGCAACCGAGCACCCACATCGTATTGCCCTCGACATACGGCGCCCAACGAAAGCCGGGCAGCAGAATCGCTTGAAACTCGCGGGCTTCGTGACCGTTGGGCTGCAACTCTTCTTCCCAAAGGGCCAACGCTTCAAGCATCAAATTGAATTGAGGATGGAGAACGTAGATCATGCTGCCGCCGAGATCGTAGCCGTCGATGGCGTGGCCGATAAAGGGGGCGTCGGGCGCAAGCCCTGCGGTAACCCCCTCGGTTTTCGCCAACGCCGCATTGAAGTGGAAAAACCATTTCTCCAATTCATAGCTGATCGGCAGCATGACTCCGTATCCCTGCTTGCCGCTGCCGAGTCCCTGCGCGGCGTCGCCGGTGGGAAAGAACAATGTGAATTCGGGAGCGACCGCTAGAGGAAAGGCCTCGTTGCCGCCGTCGAGCAGTTGGTAGCGATAGCTGAGCGAGACGTCGCCCATGCCCCAGAGGTTCTCGCCGTGTGCATTGTCGGACGGTATGCCGTCGATGCGGCGCAGCGGAATCGAGTAAGCAACTTGATGCCGCTGCGAAAATATCGGCCACTCCTGAATAAACACAAAGTCGAGCGTCCGCTCGGCTTGCCTGCCGTTTTCCCACGCGGGCACCAAATGAAAGACGTGTTGCACCACGCCCGGCTCTTGATTGTAGGCCTCTTCGATCAAGAACGAGTTGTCGCGGAGCGAGATTTCCGGCGAACCGGGGTCTTCCTGTGCTGCGGCCGTCGCGTCGAAAAGCAGCGTTCCGACCCACATCGCAGCGGCAAGCAATCGCAGACGTCCCGCCATCGCCTTCCCTCCCCAGGCCGCTTGGCACGCACCGATTGC
>CAYMQL010000621.1:0-2075 GCA_964392255.1 uncultured Planctomycetaceae bacterium
TACGAGGCCGCTGTGGGGCCGGCCAACGAAAAACCGCTCGGGCCGTCGGTCTGGCGGGCTTTTTTGGCCGCCACCCCCTCAAATTGGTATAGAGCGAACGCCGGACAATCGGATACCCTACCGGTCATGGCCAAACAGTTGCCCATTTTGCTGTTGCTTGCGGTGGCGGTCGGCGGAGCGTACTTTTTTCTGAACTACGAGGTTCGGACCGAGTACGTCGGCGGCAAGGCGTCCGGTTGGAAGATCGTACCCCGCGGCGGCCCCGCAAGCGATCTGACCGCCGGCGATTCCTTCGCGTCGCAGCCGCGTCCGACGATCCGCATCGCCACGTTCCAGCTTGGCCGGCTGGACGACGCCAAGCTAGCCGACCGCCGGGTGAGCGATGTGCTGATCCGGCTGCTTTCCCGATTCGATCTGATTGCTTTGCAGGGCGTCCGAGGCAAAAACCAGGGCGTGTTGCTGCGGCTGATCGACCAGCTCAACGCCGCCAGCGGCCGAAGCTACGATTTCGCCACATGCCCCACCCAACATCGCGACGCGCTGGAACATTACAGTGTCTTTTTGTTCGATCGCGGGCGCGTGGAAATCGACCGGACAACCGTGCATTTCGTCGAAGATCGTTTGGGCCGGATTCGGATCAAACCGCTGGCGGGTTCGTTTCGCGCCCGCGGTCCCAACCCGGCCGAGGCCTTCACCTTCACGCTGATCAACGTCGAGACCGACCCGAACCGCGTCGCCGCCGAGTTGGACCTGCTGGCCGCGGCGTTCCGCGCCGTTCGCGACAGCCGCCCGGGCGAGGACGACGTCATTCTGTTAGGCGATCTCGAGACCGACGATGCACACCTGGGCGAGTTGGGCAAACTGCTGGGCGTTACGGCGCTGCTCTCCGGAATGCCGACGACCGTTCGCGGCGTCTATCTGCTCGACAACATCCTGATGGATCGCCGCGCCACGAGCGAGTTTACCGGCCGCGTCGAGGTGGTCGATCTGATGCGGGAATACGAACTGACTCTGACCGAGGCCGAGCAGATTTCCGAGCATCTGCCCGTCTGGGCGGAGTTCAGCATTTACGAGGGCGGACAAGCCGGACACGCCGCGCGCGCCGATTGAAGAATTTCGATCATGCCTCCAGCTCCCGACCCGCCGTTTTCGCCCGAGCCGCAAGGCATTTCGTTGGACGCGCTGGCCGAGGCCTTCGCCCAGGTGATGGTGACCGAGCCGCGAACGCCGGCCGAACCCGCGCCGAGCGATGCGGCGGTTCCGCCGGCGGTCGAGGCGGTCGAGGCGGCCGTTGAAACGCCGCCGCCGGCCGACGACCCGTGTCCAATCTGCCCGCGGAGCATCTTCGAGGCCATGCTTTTTGTGGGCAATCGCGAGAATCGGCCGCTGGCGCCCGCCCGGGCCGCTGAACTGATGCGCGACGTGGCGGCCGACGAGATTCCCGGGCTGGTCGACGAGTTGAACCGCCGTTATGCCGCGGCCGACGCGCCGTATCGCGTCGTTGGCGAAGGCGACGGATACCGGCTGACGCTCCACCAGGAGTTCAATCCGCTGCGCAACCGTTTTTTTGGACGCATTCGCGAAGCCCGGCTTTCGCAGGCGGCCATCGACGTGCTGGCGCTAGTGGCCTACCGGCAGCCGCTGACGGGCGAGAAGATCAGCCGACTACGAGGCAAGCCGAGCAGCCATGTGCTGGCCCATCTGGTGCGCCGGGGGTTGTTGCGAATCGAGCGGCCCGACCCAAAACGCCGAACGCCGCACTACTACACGACCGACCGCTTCTTGCATCTCTTCAATCTGCAATCGCTCGACGAATTGCCGCGGAGCGAATATCCGTAAGCAGCAGCGTCACTTCGGCAGTTGGTTGGCGCCCGGGGCGACCTCGGCGATGTTGGGCGTCACGTCGGCCTCGGCGTTGCCCAGGGCCCAGGCGATGCCGCCAAGCAACACTTGACGAAAGATGTCGTTCTTCCAGATGCTTTCGTGCCCCATCGAGGTGTTGAAGACGCGGCCCTTGCCCTGCATTCGCGCCCAAGTGGCCGGATAGGGCGGCCGCTGATACGCGCGGCCTTTCA
>CAYMQL010000622.1:0-2074 GCA_964392255.1 uncultured Planctomycetaceae bacterium
CATCATACTCCGCAGCGCGGTAATAAATCCCAGCACCGTTCCGAGTAGGATCATCAGCGGCCGGGTTCCCCATCGTTCATCGAGCCAATATCCCAAACCGGCCGGGACGATCAATTCCAACGAAATCGTCGTGATCCGGCTCGACCACATCATCGCCAGTGCGTAGGGCGAACGGCGATCGCCTGGGGCCGGCATGGGCGGTCTAACCCCTGCAAGAACACGGGTGGTAAAATGGATAATTTATGGTTCTAGACCAACCATGTCAACAACAGCCAGCCCATTGAGGGGTGTTTTAACCGCGATCTTTATTTCTCATAGAACCAACGCGTCGGCCGTAACGTATTGCAGGGTAGGTGGATATGACGTGAAACGGACCAACGAAACGTAAACTCTGACGCAACAAATCGTTGCGTCTTTCTGCATCTCTGAATATAATGAATGGCAACAGTGTCTCCTGCCCTGCCCGGATTACTGTTGGGCACCTGCCTTGGGCGGTGAGTCAATTCTGGCGGCCACGGACAGCCGCAAAAACCCGTGGAGTGGGCCTATGACCGCAGCGGATCTAAAAACCCGAACCGTCCGAGACCTGGCTTTGATGGCCAAGCGGAAAAAGGTTCCCGGCTGGCACGGGATGAGAAAAGACGAATTGGTCAAAGCGCTTTTGCAGCAGGCGCGGGCGGATGCCCATCGGCGGCATGACGACGGCCGCAAAGCGGTTGCGCCGCCGCGTCGCAGGGCGTCGCAGCGGCTCGAACAGCTTCAGGCCAAGCTTTCCGAGGCGAAGGATATTGCGTTTCGCCCGGTGGGAGTTCAGGCCGAGCTGCCGAAAGACCGGCTGGTGGTGATGGTTCGCGACCCCTACTGGCTGCACGCCTATTGGGAGCTGAGCCGCAAATCGATCGAGCGCGCCCGCGCGGCGTTGGGGCAACATTGGCACGGTGCGCGGCCTGTGCTGCGGATCTGCGAGGTGCTTCGCGACGGCACGTCCACGGCCAGCCGGCGGCCGGTGCGCGACGTCGCCATTCACGGCGGCGTGAACAACTGGTACATCGACGTCACCCATCCGCCAAAGACGTTTCAGTTGGACATCGGCTATTTAGCGATCGACGGGCGTTTTTACTGTCTGGCGCGGAGCAATGTGGTCAGCACGCCCGCCGCGGCGGTCGGCGAAAGTTTCGACAAAAACTGGGCGGACGTGGCCAAGGATTTTCACCGGATTTTCGCCTTAAGCGGCGGCTACACCGAGCCGGCGGCCAGCGCCGAGTTGAAGGAAGTGCTGGAAGACCGCCTTCAGCGTCCGGTCGCCGATCCGACGGTTGATCGGATTAGCCAGGCGGCGGTCGTGACGGCTTCCGACGCCGCGGATTTCGATTTTCAGGTGGACACCGAGCTGATTGTCCACGGCGTGACGCGGCCCGACGCCCGGGTCACGCTGCGCGGCGAGCCGGTGAAGATTCGGAGCGACGGCACGTTCGCCGTTCGGTTCAATTTGCCGGACCGGCGCCATGTGTTGCCGATGGTGGCCAGCAGCGGCGACGGTGCCGAACAGCGCACGATTGTTTTGGCCGTCGATCGGAACACGAAGGTCATGGAGCCGGTCAGCCGCGATCCGGCGGAGTAGAGGGTCTAAACAAAAGGCCTTCGCTGCCGTACAATGTCGGCATGTCGAACGATCTTTCGCGAATTCTCGGTCAGTGGCAATTTCAGCCCGACGCGGTGCTGGTGCGGATTGTGCCCGGCGACGACGGCCGGGGCAAGGTCCAGTTGCGCGTCGATCTGGGCATTTTACAGATGGAGATGGACGGCCGTCCCGACGGCGCCCGTCCCGAGGGATTCGAGTCCTGGCTCGAATATTATGAAAGCCAGTGCCGAATTTTCGAAGAGGCGCATCCCGACGGCGCGCCTTTCGCGCTGAGCGAAGAAGATTGCCTGCGGCTATGGCGCGAGGCGATGCAGTATTACCACCGCTATCTGAGTTTCTGGCATCTCGATCTGTACGAATTGTGCGCCCGCGACACGGCCCGGAATTTGCGCCTGTTCGCCTTCGTGCGAGCGCATGCCCGCGACGAGCGCC
>CAYMQL010000623.1:0-2073 GCA_964392255.1 uncultured Planctomycetaceae bacterium
TGCGGCTGCTGCGGGGTTAGAAACGCGGACCCGCGTTTGAGACAACCCGCGCGGAATTTGCGCGGTCTGATGCTTGCAATGAGGTGCCGAAAGTGAAGCGACGGCGGTCGATTCTGGCGTATCAGCCCCGGCGGCCCGTGCCGTGGCGATTGTTCGACGTCGTCATCGTGATAGGGCTCTACGTGATCATGCCCTCATGTGTCGCCACGGCGGCCCGCCAGTGGTTCGGCGTCGAGGTCGATCGCGTTCCCCGGGCCGTTGAAACGGTTCAGCCCGATTCGGCGCATTCGTTGGCGCGGGTGCTGGTGGAAAGCCCCAGCGCGTCGGCGTTGTTGTTGTGCGTAGCAATGGCGGTCGTCATCGCCCCGATGGTCGAGGAGACGCTCTTCCGGCTGGTTTTGCAGGGGTGGCTCGAAAAAAACGAGCGACAATGGCGCCGACGGCGCCGGCTGCTGCGAGCGATGCCCGCCGGAACGATCTCAGTGATTCTCAGTTCGCTGCTGTTCGCCGCGCTGCATTTTCGAACGGCCGAGCCGCCGGCCGACGTTCCGACGCTCGTGCGGTTGATCGCCGTGCAGGCCGCGGCGAATTTGCTTGCGTTCGGGCTCGCGCTCGGTTGGCTGCGCATGGTCGCCGAAGCAAGTTGGACGGACATCGGCATCGTGCCGCGGAAGCTGTGGAGCGACGTCAAGCTTGGGCTTCTGGCGTTTCTTGCGGCGACGATTCCGGTGTACGCCGTTTTCATCGCGGCGAAGGCCCTGTTGCCCGACGTTGCGGCGGCCGATCCCATACCGCTATTTCTATTGGCGGCGGTACTCGGCGCGCTCTACTTTCGGACGCATCGCGTGGCGCCTTCAATCGTGCTGCACATGGCCTTCAACGCGGCCAGCGTGATGTTGGCGCTTTGGGTGCTGCGAGCGGGTTAACCGCGATAGCCGGGGTGCGGCCGCGATTTTTTGCGTTGCGGGGCCCCCTCCCCCCTCGCCCGTCTCCCCTTTATAATCATGCGATGTGCGAAAATCCTCCATTTCACATAAGGAATCTATCATGCCCGTAGGCTTTGGCATTATCGGTTGCGGAATGATCGCTCACTTTCACGCTCGGGCAATCGCCGACATTCGCGGCGCAAAACTCGTTGCGTGCTACGACCAAATTCCGGCCGCCGCCGATCGGTTGGCCGAGGCGACCGGCTGCAAGGCCTATCACTCGCTCGCGGCGATGCTTGCCGATCCGGGCGTCGAGGTGGTCACCATTGGCACGCCCAGCGGAGCGCACCTGGAGCCGGCCGTGGCGGCGGCCAAGGCCGGCAAGCATGTGATCGTCGAAAAGCCGCTCGAAATCACGCTGCGCCGCTGCGATAAAATTATCGAGGCCTGCGACAAGGCCGGCGTCGTGCTTTCGACGATATTTCCGTCTCGATTCCACGAACCCAGCCAAGAGATCAAGCGGGCCGTCGAGCAGGGCCGCTTCGGACGGCTCACGGTCGGCGACGCGATCGTCAAGTGGTATCGCACGCAGGAGTATTACGATAGCGGCGCGTGGCGCGGCACTTGGGAGCTCGACGGCGGCGGCGCCCTGATGAACCAGGCCATCCATAGCGTCGACCTGCTCGCTTGGCTGATGGGACCGGCGGCGGAAATTCGCGCCCAAGCGGGACTGCTCGCCCACCAACGCATCGCGGTCGAGGACGTCGCCGTGGCCACGGTCGCCTTTGCCAACGGCGCGCTGGGGGTCATCGAGGCCAGCACGGCGATTTATCCCGGCTATCTGAAGCGAATTGAAATCCACGGCAGCGCCGGAACGGCCGTCATGGAAGAGGAAGACATCGTCAAATGGGACTTCGCCAAGCCCATCAAGCGCGACGCCGAAATCCATCGCAAGATGGCCGAACACAAGAGCACCGGTGGCGGCGCGGCCGACCCGAAAGCCATCGGCCACCACGGACACACGCGGCAGTTCCAGGACGTGCTGACGGCCATCCGAAAAGGCGGCCGACCCCTGATCGACGGGCCCGAGGGACGCCGTAGATCGGAAGAGCGTCGTGTAGGGAAAGAGTGTAGATCTCGGTGGTCG
>CAYMQL010000624.1:0-2071 GCA_964392255.1 uncultured Planctomycetaceae bacterium
GGTTGCCATCGAAATGGTCGGCTAATTCTACTGCGCAGGATGGGGAGCGGTATTGGTAAAGCTTCGTCCAACCCGTCCATTGGGGTGGATCGGCGAAGATATTGATCTGGTCTGAGGCAGTCAATCCGGTTATAGCGTGGCCTAATGAATGCCACGCTTTTGGAGCTTCCAGTCGAGACGCCGGAGCCATCGGCTTTCTGCACCAACTGCCCTGCCGTGCTGCGGCTGGAGCGGGCGTTGGAACAGTTGCAGCGAGATTTTCGCCGGGAGGTCGGCTACTGGAAAAGCCAACACGCCAAGGCCGTCAAACGCATCGAGCAGTTGGAGGAGGAACTTGACCAATCGCGCGGCCAAGTCCACGCCCTGCAAGACAAACTCTTTGGCCGCAAGTCGGAGAAGTCGGCCCAAAGTCATCGCTCCAACGATTTGTTCGATCCCAAGGAGGTCGGAACGACTCCCAAGAAACGCGGCGCGCAGCCCGGTCATGCCGGTCACGGTCGGCGCGACTATTCCCACCTGCCCGTCGCGGAAGAGTTCGTCGTGCTGCCGGAAGAATCGTTGATCTGTCCGATCTGCGGAAAGCCGGCCGCGATGATGTCGGACACGGAAGATTCCGAGGTGCTGGAGATCGACGTACGCGCGCATCGGCGACGCATTCGCCGGCGACGGTATCGAGCGGCGTGCGATTGCGATCCCACACGACGAACGCTGGTGGCTCCGCCGCCGCCAAAGCTGATTCCCAAAGGCAACTGCGGCGTTTCGATTTGGGTGCTTGTCTTGTTGGACAAGTATTCGTCGTATCGGCCCACGGAACGGTTGCTCGGGCAACTCGAACAGTACGATTTGGACTTGCCGGGCGGCACGATCAACGACGGACTGCAACGGATCGAACCGATGTTGCAGCCGATCCACGAGGCGTTGTGCCAGCGAAATCGGCAAGGCGATTTTCATCAAGCCGACGAGACCCGTTGGCTGGTTTTCGCCATTTTGGACGGGAAAAATGGCTATGGCTGGTGGTTGTGGGTCATTCTCGGCGCGGACACGATCGTGTATCTGCTCGATCCGAGTCGCGGCCACGAAGTGCCGGAATCGCATTTTGGGCCTGAGGCTTCCGGCGTGTTGGAAGTCGATCGGTACTCGGGCTACAAGGCCATGGCGCAGGTGAAGACGGGACTTTTGGTATTGGCGTTCTGTTGGGCGCACGTGCGGCGCGACTTCGTGGGCGTGGGCAAGAGCTGGACGGAGTTGACGCCTTGGGCCTTAGCGTGGCTGCGTCGCATCCGACATGTTTACCACGTCAATCGAGAACGTTTGCAGCACCCTCTCGACACAGCGGCGTTTCGCGAGCAGGATGTTTTGTTGCGTCGCGCGGTGGAGGCGATGCGGGTTCAAGCAGTGGAAGAACTTTCCAATCCAAAACTCCGCCAGCCGTGTCGCAAGGTTTTGGATAGTCTGCAAGAACATTGGTCGGGACTGGTTCGGTTCGTCGATGATCCGCGCATTCCGATGGACAACAACGCTTCGGAACGAGCGGCTCGCGGTCCTGCCGTGGCGCGAAAGAACTTCTACGGCTCGGGTTCCCTTTGGAGTGGCCGGTTGGCAGCGGCAATGTTCTCGCTGTTGGCCACGCTGGCACACTGGAAAATCAATCCACGATTGTGGCTGACGTGGTACTTCGAGAGTTGTGCGGCGGCGGGCGGGAAATCGCCTGACGACATCCAGCAGTTTTTGCCCTGGAATCTTTCTCCCGAACGTCGCGTGGCGTTGGCAGAGCAAGCCGCATCTCCATCGACCGCCGACACCTCCTGACGTTGGCCGTCGTCGGCCAGCCTGCAATCTCCAGCTCCCCCTCCGCCCCCTATCGGAGTGAACCACTTCCCGGCAAAAAACCTGCGTTGACGGGTTGGACGAAGCTTTACATCGCCAAAAATGCTGTAAGGTCCCAGCGTTCTTTCTTGTAGGAGGGCGTTTGTTTTGGCATTTCTCACCGCCGTTTAGCCGGCGAACTTGTTCGCCGCGTGTTTCCGCTTCAACCATCGAACATTTTCCATCAATCACCGCAATTCATGAC
>CAYMQL010000625.1:0-2070 GCA_964392255.1 uncultured Planctomycetaceae bacterium
GCCATTATCGTTATTATGTGCATGGCAAAACAGAACGTATACGAAAAAAGACACGCTCTTCTGGTGTTATAAAAATCCATGCTGTAGCGGGCCTTTCTTGCCGGGCGATGTACGAAAATCCGGCGATGGGACCACTAATACAAGTAGGAGGTGGTCCGATGCGATTGACCCTGCGAACGTTGCTTGCGTATTTAGACGGCATTCTTAGCCCCGCCGACGCCGAAGACATCGGCAAGAAGATCGAAGAGAGCGAATTCGCCGCCGGGCTGGTGCATCGCATTCGCGACGTGATGCGGCGGATGCGGCTCGGGGCGCCCAGACTAAGCGACCGCGGTCCGCGGATCGATCCGAACACGGTGGCCGAATATCTCGACAACACGCTCGGCGCCGAGGCCGTGACCGATTTTGAAAAGGTCTGCCTCGATTCCGACGTGCATCTGGCCGAAGTCGCGTCGAGCCATCAAATTCTTACGTTGGTGTTGGGCGAGCCGGCCGAGATCGACCCGTCCAGCCGGCAGCGGATGTATCAGCTTCGGGACCCCTCGACCGGCGCGGAACCAGCGACGCCGCAAAAAACGCCGGCGCCGCCGCCGTTGGTCAGCACGGTAACGACCTTGGACCTGGGCGACCAGGGCGCCGGCGGCCGCCGGATGCGGCCAAAGCCCACGGTGCCCGAATATCTGCGCGAATCGCGCCGCCGCCGCCGTTGGGTCTCGACCGCGTTGACGGCGGCGTTGGGCGTCGGTCTGGCGGTTTGTTTCGTGGCGGCCGTGCTTATGGTGTTGGGCCAATTCGAGCCCGGTACTCCCGTTGGAAACGTCTTGGTTCGGCTGGGAGTGGTCGACGGTGGGATGGCCGACGCCCGGCTGGATGGGACCGAGCCGGCGCCGCCGCCGATCGCGCCTGACGAGACGCCCTCGCCCGATGCACCGGCCGAACCGACCGACGCAACCGCCGATGCACCGGCCGCCAAATCCTCTGAACCAGAATCGGCCCCCGCATTCCCAGAGGCGACGCCGCCGGACACTCCAGACCCGGAGGCAACGTCCCCCGAGCCGGCCCCGGCCGAAGAGCCGGCAAAACCGCCGGTTGCCGATATTGTGATTAAGGAGCCAAGCCCGGCCGAATCGCAGCCGGCCCCGGCTGCGGTTCCATCGGCCGACGCAGCCTCGCAGACCGCCGAACCGACGGCGTCAACGCCGGCGGGCGAGTCTCCGGCATTGCCGCCCGAGCCGTTGGGGCGATTATTGTCGAGCGATCAGGTGTTGTTGCGTGACAACGCGGCGGACGCTTGGGTCCGGGCGGCGGCCAACGAGTTGCTGATGCCGCAGCGGCTGCTGGCCTTGCCCAACTATCGCCCCAAAATCACGCTTGCCTTCGGCGTTGCCCTGGAATTGCTCGGGGGCACGCAGGTCGAGCTTCTGGCAAGCAGTCCGCAAGCCGCGCCGGGCCTTCGCGTCGTTTACGGCCGGGTTGTGATGCGGCCGCTGGCCAAGGCCGGCGCGAGCCTTCGGGTGGCCTTTGGCGACCGAAGCGGCACGATAACGTTTCTCGACGCCGAATCAACCGCCGCGATCGAGGTAAAACGCCTGCACAACCCGGGCGCGAACCCCGAGTCCGGCCCGCCTCGCATTGTTGCCAATTTGTATGCGGCTGCCGGATCAGTCGCCTGGGACGAGTCGGGCGAAAAGTCCAGCGAAAAGCCGGATGAGGAGAGAATTTTGCTGGCGGCATCGCAATCGTTGGGCTTTGACGCGAATGCAACCACGTCGCCAATCGCCGTCGAAGCACTGCCTGCCTGGATTTCCGGCGAGCCGCTGTCGAACCTGGAGTCGCGGGCCGCGAACGCGATTGCCGAGTCCCTGCCGTCGGAGCGCCCGGCCCGGCTTGGGCTGATGGAATTGAGCTCCGCCCGCCAGAAAGAGGTCAAATGGCTGGCGCTGCGCTGCCTTGGGCACATCGGCCAATTCCGCGACATGGTTGCGGCGCTGAACGACGACAATCCCGTCTACCGGCTGAGTTGGCCGGAATACATCGAAGAGCTTCGAGCCGCGGTCGCTCGCGACGCCG
>CAYMQL010000626.1:0-2065 GCA_964392255.1 uncultured Planctomycetaceae bacterium
GCAAAGGGGACAGTCCCATTTTCGCTGACACGAAAATTGGGACAGTCCCCAAAAATATAGCCTACCAACGACGCGGGGTGGGCGTCAAGCTGGAGAGTTTCGAGGGATTGTTGGTGGGTTGACAGCGCTATGCGGCCTTGTTAGGGTTGGCAAACGGTGTTTTGGACGCGGCGACGGGCTTTTCGCAACGACCAGGGACGTTGTTCATGACGCTCTTGTATTGTTCGCCGAGCTTTCTCAGCCACGAAACCGGCAGCCACCCGGAGTGTGCCGGGCGGATCCGGCGAATCCCCGAACGACTGGAACAGGCGGGACTGCGGTCGCGTTGCCGCGAGCCCGAATTCAAACCGGTCGGCCGCCAGCAGCTTGCTCGGGTGCATACGCCGGCGTATATCGACGAGGTATGGGCGTTTGCCAAGTCGGGCGGCGGCTACATCGAATCGGACACGGTGGTTAGCCCCGCCAGCTACGACGTCGCCCTGCTGGCCACCGGCAGCGTCTGCGACGCCGTGCAGCGAATCGTCAAAGGCGAAGATCGGCAGGGCTTGTGTCTGGTGCGCCCGCCCGGTCATCATGCGACGATCAATTGCGCGATGGGCTTCTGTCTGTTCAACAACATTGCGGTCGCCGCCCGGCTTGCCATCGACTCGCTCGGCTTGGACCGCGTGTTGATCGTCGATTGGGATATTCACCACGGCAATGGAACCCAAGCCTCGTTTTGGGAAGATCCGCAGGTGGGTTTTCTGTCGATCCACCGTTTCCCGTTTTATCCGGGCACAGGCGACGCCGACGAACGCGGCACGGGCCGCGGGCTGGGTGCAACGCTCAATCTGCCAATTTCCTACGGCACGCCGCGCGAAGACTATCTGCGCATCTTCGCCGACAAGCTCGAAAAGTTTGCCGCCCAGATCAAGCCGCAGTTGGTGCTTCTCAGCGCCGGATTCGACACGCACCGGCTCGATCCGGTCGGCGATTTGGGGCTCGAAACCGAGGATTTCGGCCCTCTGACGAACATGGTGCTCGACGCGGCCGACGCCTATGCCGAAGGGCGTTTCGTCAGCGTGCTGGAAGGCGGCTACGACCCCGAAATTCTGGCCGACTGCGTCAAAATCCATCTGGCCGAGATGCTCAAACGCGGGCCCCAAAAATAAGCCCGGCTTCTGTGCTTTTTTCTACGCCCCAGCCGCAGCTCCGTCCATCGGGTGTTTTGGGCCTTTGCTCCGCGATGGTGAAAGTCCCGGTAAACGGTCGCTAAGCAGTCGATTTTTTGACGCGATTTCTTGCGCTACCGCACAAATATGGAAATATAGGCAATTTGGCACAGCATGGAGCGTTGGGATGGGGATTATCAAGGATGCCCCCCTTAAGGAACGATACTGCATACTGACTGCCCACAATGTCGGCGGCTGCGCCTACAGCCGTGGGGAGTCCAACCGTGACTACAATTCTCGCGGGGGGCAAATGGGCGGCACATCTTTCCATCTTCGGCATGCGATCCAACTGCTAGGACCGATGGTCCTGATGTTGGCCTGTTTCGCACCGGCAGCGGCGCAGGAAAGCTCGACCGAGCAAACCGAGGCGTCGAAACAAAACGCCGAAGGCACAGGCAAGGACCTTCTCGATCTGGACATCGAACAACTGGCCAGAACGCCGGTGGCGATGCCGTCGATGGATCTGCCCGTCACATCCGTGACTAAGGAAATCAGCACGGTCGGCCGCTCGGCGGCGGCCGTATTCGTCATCACCAACGAGATGATCCGCCGCAGCGGCGCCACCTGCATCCCCGAGGCCCTGCGCATGGCCCCCGGCTTGAATGTGGCGCAGATCAACTCGAACACCTGGGCCATCTCGTGCCGCGGATTCAATTCGGCGTACAGCAACAAGCTGTTGGTGCTGATCGACGGCCGCAGCGTCTACAACCCGGACTTCAGCGGCGTCTACTGGAACATGCAGGACGTGCTGTTGGAGGACGTCGATCGGATCGAGGTGATCCGGGGCCCCGGCGGAACGCTTTGGGGCAGCAACGCGGTCAACGGAATCATCAACGTCATCACCAAGATCGGAA
>CAYMQL010000627.1:0-2064 GCA_964392255.1 uncultured Planctomycetaceae bacterium
CGCCTGCACCAGCGCCTCTTGGACGATGTCGCGGGCGTCCTCCGTGCGGCCGACCACATGGAAAACCGTATTGAACAACCGATCCTGATACTTCAGGACCAGTTCTCCAAAGGCCTCCGTGCGGCCGGAAAGCGTCTGATCGATCAATTGGGCGTCGTCGCTCACCGTGGATTCACACCCTATTCATGGGACGCGCGCCGACCGCCGCAAGTTCCCGAAACGCCGGTCCGGCCGCCCGTTGCCCGCATTCTCCCAATCCGGCCGACGATTGTCAAACACCCCCGTTCGTCGTGTGCGACCATAAAAAAACCGTAGGGTGCGTGCTTGCACGCACCAATACAGGGCAGACTTTCGCCAAGTGCATTCCCGAGTAGATGATGCGTGCAAGCACGCACCCTATCCCATTACGCTGTATATTCGTTAAAGTGCCATAATCTATTACTGCACCCCAGGAAATTTGAATCACTTGACATGACCGCGTCCCACAACAAGAATGAGCTTTGTATGCTTCCGGCGCGGGGGGATTGTCGGCCTTTGAAAGAACCACGGGCTCCGTGCCTCGGAGTTTGAAAACAGCGAAAGAGGAGAACGATCAGTGTCTGCCTGCCGAATGAATCGTCGCAAGTTCTTGGGTGTTGCGGCAGCGTGCGCGGCGCCGGTCGTTATTCCCGCCCGAGCGATTGGCGCGGATGGCCATGTGGCCCCGAGCAATCGCATCACGATGGGCATGATCGGCATCGGGCGGCAAGGCGTGGTTTACAACCTGCCCTTCTTTGCAAGCCAGCCCGATTGCGAGGTGGTCGCATTGTGCGACGTCGATCGCTGGCGGCTGGAAATTACCGCCGAGCGAACCGCTTCGTACTTCAGCGGAAAAAAGAACCGCTGTCCCGTCGTGCCAAACTGCGCCCGTTACGTTGACTTTCGCGAGGTGTTGGACCGCAAGGACGTGGATGCGGTTTTTATCGGGACACCCGACCACTGGCACGTGCCGATGTCGGTCGCGGCGGTCAAGGCGGGCAAGGACGTTTCCTGCGAGAAGCCGCTGACGCGGAGCATCGCGGAAGGCCGGCTGCTGAGCGATCTGGTTGCCAAACACAAGGCGGTTTTTCGCACCGACAGCGAGTTCCGCTCGCGCGAGCAATTTCATCGAGCGGTGGAGCTAGTGCGCAACGGCCGGATCGGCAAGCTCCACACGATTCGCACCACGGTGCCGATGGGCGAATCGAACTCGCCGCCGTTGGTGGAAACACCCGCGCCCGAAGAACTCAATTACGACCTCTGGCTGGGACCCGCGACGGCGAAGCCCTACGCGGTGCCGCGGGTGCATCCGATCCATTCCTACGAGCGGCCCGGCTGGATGAACATTCGCGATTACTCCGACGGCATGATCCTCAATTGGACCGCGCACATGAACGACATCGCCCAGTGGGGCAACAACACCGATCGCACCGGGCCGGTGGCCGTAGAGGGCCGCGGCAAGTATCCGCCGCCCGGCAGTCTATGGGATGCGTGTTGCGAGTTTGAATTCACCTGCACCTACGCCGACGGAGTGCGGTTGATCTGCAAGACGGACACTTGTTCCCCATACACTCGCTTTGAGGGCGAAGCAGGGTGGATCCAGGCGAATTTCGGCGGCGTCCTGCTCGAGGCGGAACCCAGCTCGCTCTTGGACTCGAAGATCGGTCCCGACGAACAGCATTTTCCGCTGATGCACGAAAAACGCGACTTCCTCAACGCGGTGAAGACCCGCGGCCGGACGCTGGAAGACGCCGAGGTCGGACATCGCACGTCCTCGTTGGGCCATCTGGCCCAGATCGCCATCCAACTGGGCCGCCCCTTGAAGTGGGATCCGAATCAGGAGCGTTTTCCCGGCGACGACGAGGCGAACAAGATGTTGTCGCTGCCGCCCGGGCGAAGCCCTTGGGCAATCGAATCGTAACGTTGCATAGCTGGCTCGGTAGCTCGGTAGGGTGCGTGCTTGCACGCACCAATAAGGATTTGCCGTGAATTCAGGTGCGTGCAAGCACCACTGCTGTAAACATCTGTTATGGACACAAACTCCTT
>CAYMQL010000628.1:0-2056 GCA_964392255.1 uncultured Planctomycetaceae bacterium
GAGCCCATGGAAGAAGCCGAGAAGATACTGGATCTCCTCGGGCTTCTCGACCTCGTGGGCGAAGAACACAAAGTCGGCCCGCGCGGTCTCGGCCCGCTCCCCGCCAAAATTGAGAATCGAGAACTTGAATCGGCCGTCCACGTCCGGAAAGAACTTTTTCAGCCGATTCTCGAAATCGTAAAGCCGCACAAGCCGGTTCGACTCGGCGACCGCGGCGAAAAAGTCCTTGGTGGTCATGTCCGAGGCGATGCCCGAGGGCAGCAGCAGCCCGACGCGGCCGCGCGGGGCGACCAGCCGGTAGGCCAGCTCGGCGAACACCGCGTAGGTGTTGATGTCGCCGCGGCCGGTCAACGGGTACTCGTCGCTGGTGCGGCAATAGGTCAAGAGCGAGTCGGCCGCGGAGAGCGCCTCTTGATAACGCTCGTACAGGGCCGGGTCGTCCGATTCGAGTTTGGCCACCAGCTTGCGGCGTTTGGCCGCGTTGGCGGCCGTGGCGATTTCCGGGGCGGGCAGCGAGAAGAACTCGCGTTCTTGCAGTTTGATGCGTTCCCAGGGCGGATTGCCGATGACGCAGTCGAAGCCCGGCTCGCGGAAGCCCTCACCCCCGGCCCCTCTCCCAGTGGGAGAGGGGAGGTTGAAGACGGCGGGGAAGCGCACACGCCAATCAAAACCGGCCGGGTGGACCGCGGGGTCGTGGACCAGCGAGTTGCCGTGGACGATGTTCTCTGAGAGCTTTTCGAGCAGTTGGCCCGGCGCGGCCGAACGAATCCACAGGGCCAGTTGCGTGATTTCGACGGCCTCGGGCGAAAGGTCTACGCCGTAAAGATTCTCGCGCAGGATGAAGCTGGGAATCTCGTCGGCCAGCGCCGCGGCGTCGGCCGCGCCGGCCTTCTCCAAGTGCCCGATCACTTCGTGGTATCGGGCTTCGATCGCGTCGTAGGCCTGGAACAAAAACGCCCCGCTGCCGCAGGCGGGATCGACGATTTTCAGGTTTCGCAGAATCGTCAGGCAGCGGCGCCAATAGGCCTCGTCGTCGGGCTCGACGCCGCGGCTTGCTTCCTTCTCGGAAACGCCAAACGCGACGGCCGCGGCGGCGAACCGCTCGGCGATGAGCTCGTCGACCGTGTATTGGACAATGCGGCCGGTCAGCTCCGGGGGCGTGTAGTAGACGCCCAGCCGCTTGCGCTTGGCCGACTGCGGCATCGAGGCATATTGCTCGGCCTTCTCCTGGTCGCCAAAGAGGCCCGACTCCTTGAGCTTCTCCAACTCGGTGATCGACCGTTCAAACAGATGGCCCAGCACGTCGAGGTTTACTTCGGCGGCGAAATCGTACCGGCTGACGCTGTTGAAGTCGTTTGTCCAAGGATCGTCGGGCAATTCGAGTTCGTCGACAGGGTGCGGAGCGAAAAGGCCGCCGTTGTATCGGGAAATGCCGTAGGCCTGGTTGCCCTCGTCGATGAAGCGGAACAGATTTTTGAAGGCCTGCCAACGGGGATTGGTCGCGGCGTGGAAGCCGGCCACGGTGTAGGCCTTCGGGATCGTTTTTTCGGGCAGCAGGCCGCGATCCTCGCAGAAGGCGATGAAGATGATGCGGTCCAGCAGGCGTTGGGCCATCTCGATGGCTTTGTCTTGCGGATGTTTGCGCACGAGATGCAGTTCGGCGATCAGGCGGTTCCGGGCTTGCGAGTACAGGTCGTAAAGCTCGTTGCCAACCTTCCGCTGGCGCTCGGCCGATCGGGCCAGCAAGGCGACGGCCCGGGCCGGCCCGAAAAGCGACTGCTCGATCAGACCCTGGCGATGAAACAGCACGTAGAACTGCTTGAAGTCGTCGAAAATGCGCAGCGATTGCAGCGAAAAGTGCTCGTAGTTCCGTTTCGTCGAGCTCCGCTCGTAGAGGCGGAAGCTGACGATGTTCGAGACGACGCCCCAGCGGCATTCCGCCGCCGTGTTTCCTCACGGATGAGTTGCCGGGTCGAGCTGCGTACCATCGGTCCACGGGACCACGCCAAGGCGCTCGGTGGGTATGGCGTGTGCGGCGAACAGAGGTGCTGCTCTC
>CAYMQL010000629.1:0-2055 GCA_964392255.1 uncultured Planctomycetaceae bacterium
GTATTGTCATGCCGTTCGACGGTTGTTAGATTTTCTACTGGCGGCCTATTGGTGGCATGGTCCGCGTAGCAGCCTAGGCAACGCATCGGAGGGGGATCGTGCAAATCTCGTCGAAACGCGCTTTCAGTCTCGTCGAGCTGCTGGTGGTCCTCGTGATCATCGGAATTCTGGTCGGCTTGCTGCTTCCGGCGGTGCAGGCCGCGCGCGAAGCGGCCCGCCGCGCGCAGTGCAGCAACAATCTGAAGCAATTCGGCTTGGCGTTGCAAAGCTATGCGGGCGCCCGCGGCGTTTTTCCGCCCGGCTGCATCGTCTCGCTGGGCGGATATCCGAAATTCGATCCCTGGACCGAGGCCTCGGCGCCCGGGCCGGGGCGGCACGGCACCAGTTGGATGCTCATGCTGCTGCCGTATCTGGAGCAAGCGAACCTCTACGATCGCTGGGATCTCACGAAGAACGTGGCGCAGAATGCCGCGACGGCCGGCACAAATATCGCCGGCTTTTACTGCCCAAGCCGGCGGAACGGCTTTCGCACCTCGTACAAAGACAAAGAACGCATGCTCAAATCGGAGCTGATCGAATCGTGGACCGGCGGCGGAACGGATTACGGCGGCTGTTTGGGCGCCGGCAACGGCTGGATCAACTCGCCGAGCAGCGACCATCACAGGTTTGCGTCGCGCCAGACGGGCCCGGCCGCCGCGGAGTTCTGGGACAACCGAGAGGTGGTCGGCATTTTTTCGCCCAACAGCGCCACCAGCTTCGCAAACATTAAGGACGGCACGTCGAACACCATCGCCATCGGCGAGGTTCAGCGGCTCGACGGCGACGCAAGCCAGACGACCAGCCAGGACGGCTGGGCGCTGGGCGGGGTGGCCACGCTGTTCACCACGGCCATGAAAGAGTACGACGGCACCTACCAGCAAGGCGGCATCAACGGCAATTTCTTCGAGAACCCCGGCAGCGATCACTTCGGCGGCGCGCACTTCGGGCTGGCCGACGGCGCCGTCCGGTTTCTGAACAATTCGATCGACAAACAGGTGTTCTACTATCTGGGCGCCATGGCCGACCGGCAGCCGGTTTCCGTGCCTCAATAGGAGTTCGCCCGTAAGCCGTCGCGTTTTCTTAATCCTTAACGCGACAACACGATAGCGACCGGGGGGCAGGGAAGCCGCGGCCTTGACGACGGCGGCGGCGGCCGATAGAATCCGCGCCTCTGTTTCTATATTCATCTTTGTCGAAAACCGTTCGATCCTCGAACGAGGGAGTAGCGGAAATGGCCGATTCCTGGATTCGCCAAGCGGCTAAACGCTTGCTGGGATCGAGAGTTCCGCAGTCGCGAAGATATGCCATTGCCCGCGCCCTGATGGAGCGGTGCAACGCCGTGGGTACGGTCGGCAAGGCGGAACAAATTCTCCTGGGCCTGAAATATGCGGAGTTGGCCAGGCGGGGCGAACCGCTGCCCTCGTTCGACGAGGCGAGCTTCAAAAATTTTTCACAGAACGGCGAGGACGGCGTTCTGCATCTGGTGTTTTCAGCCATAGGAACGACGAACCGAAAATGCGTTGAAATCTGCGCCGGCGACGGCGTCGAATGCAATACGGCCAATCGGATCGTCCATTTCGGCTGGAAGGGATTGTTGGTCGACGGCAATCCGGAGTGGATCAAGCTTGGGCGGGAATTCTATCGCACGCTCCATCAGACGCAATTTTGGGGGCCCACCTTCGCCGAGGCCTGGATCACCGTCGAATCAGTGAACTCCGTGATCCGCGACAACGGCTTCTCGGGCGCCCCTCCTCTCGCTGCCTTCTCCCGGACGACACGGCTTCTCGGGCGGGATCGATCTGCTTTCGCTGGACCTCGACGGCAACGACTATTGGATATGGGAGGCCATCGAGTGCATCCAGCCGCGCGTGGTGATTGCCGAGTTCCAAAAGGCATGGGAAGAAAGCATGGCGATGCGCTACGACCCGAATTACGTTTGGCCCGGCATGGGCCACGGCCCCAAATCCTTGAGCGGGGCGTCGTTGCCGGCGCTGGTCAAGCTGGGACGCAAAAAAG
>CAYMQL010000630.1:0-2029 GCA_964392255.1 uncultured Planctomycetaceae bacterium
ATCGACGGTCGCAAGAACTGGCAGGACACGATCACCGCTTTTCTTGAGGCTTTGCGCGATTGCGACGACGCCACGCTCGTGCTGAAGCTGATAACGCGCGACGTTCGAGCCGTGGGCAGCGTTCTGAGCTTCTATCGCCAATTGGACATCGCGCATCGCTGCCGCATTGTTTTGATTCCGGGTTTTCTGAGCGAGGCCGACATGCTGCGGCTTGTCGGCGCGACCGCCTATTACGTGACCTCGACGCGGGCGGAAGGCAATTGTCTGCCGCTGATGAACTATTTGGCGGCCGGGCGGCCGGGCATTTCGCCTTCGCATTCTGCGATTGCCGATTACTTCGATTCGGAAGTGGGAATGGTCGTCGAGTCGCACCCCGAGCCCTGTCCTTGGCCGCACGATTCGCGCGGGCGATGGCGGACCTCGTGGCATCGGCTCGTCTGGCCGTCGCTGGTCGACGCGATCCGAAAGAGCTACCACGTCGCCAAAAATCAACCAACGGAGTATGCAGCCATGAGCGTTGCGGCGAAGGAACGAATGCGGCAGTGGACGCATCCGGACGCTGTTTGGCCTCAGTTGCGGTCGGCCTTCGAGGCGTTGGCGCTGCGGGCGGGATCGTTGCCCGGCCCCGCGGATCCGTCGGACCGCGGCATCCAACACACGCCGCCGAGGGTCGAACGAATGCGGGGCGCGGCGGTGAACACGGTCCGTCGCCATGATGTTGCCGGGGCGCTGCGATTTCCGGCGCCCGGCGGTTCGACGCGGGTCGTGGTCAGTCTGTTGAGCTTCCGGCCCGGCAAGATCGGGGGCACGGAAACCTATCTGCGCAAGCTGATTCCGCGGCTACCGGCGGCCGATCCGAACTCTGAAATCATCTTGTTGATGGACCGAGACCTCGCCGCGATGGACCTGTTTCCGGGAATGGAGCGCGCCGTGGTGGATCAGAGCGCGCAGCAGATACTCGCCTCGCGTGGGATGGAGGCGATGAGCCCCTACCGCGCCCGCGCCGTCGAAAGGGTGCTCGACGGGCTGCGGCCCGACGTCGTGCTGTTTCCGCAACAGTCGATTTTTCCGAAGAACGTGGCGGCGCCGTGCGCGCTGGTGGTTCACGATCTCTACCACCTGTTGTTGCCGCAGTATCTGTTGCCGGGGCAGCGCCAGTTTCGCGACCGAAGCTACGCCTATTCCGTCGCCCGCGCCGACCAAATCATCGCCATATCGCAATTCACCAAGAAGACGATGATGCAACAGTATCGGCTGCTGCCCGAGCAGGTCGCCGTTGTGCCGCACGGCTGGGAGGCGGCATCGTGGGACGATGCGGGCGCGAATCCGCAGTCAGTGGGAAAGTACCTCTACTATCCGGCGATCACCCGGCCGCACAAAAACCATCACACCTTGCTGGAATCGATCGCGGCGCTAAGGGCGTCGGGCCGCTTCGACGGCCAACTGATTCTATCGGGCATTCAAACCCACCATTGGAATGCGCTGCGACGGCAGATCGACCGGCTCGGACTCGACGGCACGGTGCAACACGTTGGATACGTTCCGTACGATCGCGTGCGGCAGCTCTATCGCGGCGCGGAATGCATTGTGTTTCCGACGACCTTCGAGGGTTTTGGGCTGCCGGTCATGGAAGCCGTCGAAGCGGGAAAGAAGATTCTCGTCTCACGGCTGGAAATTTTCGATGAGCTGGGCGTGCCGAAACAATTCCAGATTGATTTCGCCGATCCCGAACAGTTGTACGCCGGCCTGCAATATCCGGCAGTCACAACGCTGGAAAAGCGCCCTTGGACCTGGAACGAATCGGCCGCCGAGACGCTCAAGCTGCTGCTTGCGACGGCGGATCGCCAAGCTACGGCGCCGGCTCTTGCCCGGGCGGCATAAAAAACGCCGCGGCCCAGTCGAATTGCAGAACGTTCTCGACGCCTTGCTCGACCACGCAAGCGGCCATGTACTCGTCGTCGGGCGATACGTCGAACATTTGCCACCGCGCGGCGGAATCGTCGGGATCGTCGGTCCGAAGCAATCGCGG
>CAYMQL010000631.1:0-2009 GCA_964392255.1 uncultured Planctomycetaceae bacterium
GTGCTGGTTATAGATGCGGAAGCCTTGCAAGGCCCGATTTCTCCGAGCCAGTTATTCGACGGCTCCAGGACGGTTGCCGTAGTTGTGGGCGAACGTCATCCGCTTTCAACACACGACGACGCCATCGTGGAGTTTGCCCACGGTCTCGCTTGCCAATGTTGTCTGACATATCATGTGTCACTAGAGGATGCGATCATCAGAACGTTCTGCAACGAGCGGATTGTAGCGACGCTACGGATGCTTGGCATGACAGAAGACGCAGCCATCGAGAGCCGCATGGTCGTTCGCCGCGTGAAAAAGGCAGCAAGCAGTATCGCTAAGACGGCAACCGGTGACTTGCCAGCTAACTCGGCGGAAGAATGGTTGGAACGGAACTGTTCGGAGGTATGGCAGGAACTTCAGGGCGTACGGTAGCCAGATTTCCGTAAGTCCATTTTCTCTTCCTCCTCTCTTGTGCTAGCGCAATGCCACGGGGTGTTCGGCGCGATGGCTTTGGATGCGGTGCATGGCGGCATCGTCAAACAATCGAGCGCCGCACGATCGGCACTTGAAATGCCGGAGCTTTTGCACCACCAGACCATCGCCCATACGGCATGTTTCCACGACGGTGACCAACTCCGTCTTTCCGCAATCGGGACAGGGGAGCGGCTCAGAGATCGGTGCTTCTTTTCGATGAGATAAGGACATAAAATACATCAACCCCTTGCTTTGATCGCTGCAAAGGGGTACAGTCCCATTTTCACGGTGAACCACGAAAAATGGGGACCGTCCCCTGTGGACGGTTACATTTTAGCTTCTTTTACTTTCTTAAGGAGGCCAACATGACGGTGCTGTACGGACTTCAACTGTTAGACACTGACGGAACGGCTCTTGAGCCTGGATTCGGCGGCGCTAGCTACGAATCCGACACACCATTTCCCATTCCAAATCCTTGGGACTTTATCCTTTCAAGGAATCGTCGATTCTCGGTCGATAACATTACTTACGAGTATAGATACGACAGACAAGATCCTAACCGATTGATCGCGGCTGCTACAATCATCTGTCGGCCACAACCGGGGTAAAGAGAGTTCTGGAAATGCAACTGGAGAAGATGCATTCCAGGAACAAATTGCTTGCCGCAGTCTCACTCCCCCCGCTCGAACAAAAACTCCCCGTCGACGTAGTCGATCTTTACGCGGCTGCCGGGTTCGAACTCGCGTTTTAGGAGCTCGACGGCTAGCGGGTTTTGGATCCGCTGCTGGATCACTCGCTTTAGCGGCCGGGCGCCGTAGGTCGGGTCGTAGCCCTCTTCGGCAATCGCGCTTAAGGCCGCGTTGGTGACGGTCAGCTCGATGCCCTTCTCTTCAAGCTGCTTGCGGAGCCGCTCGACTTGCAGGTCGACAATCTTGCGAATCTGATCGGGATCGAGCGGATGGAAGATCATAATCTCGTCGACCCGATTTAAAAACTCGGGCAACATGCGGGTTTGCAGCGTCTCCATCACTGCGTCGCGCATCTGCTGCTCGCTGCCGCCTTCCTTGGCAATTTCCTGGATCACCTGGCTGCCGATGTTGCTGGTCATCACGACGATCGTGTTGGTGAAATCGACGGTGTGGCCCTGGTTGTCGCTCAGCCGGCCGTCGTCGAGCACCTGCAAGAGGACGTTGAACACGTCGCGATGGGCCTTTTCGATCTCGTCCAACAGGATGACCGAATAGGGCCGTCGGCGGACGGCCTCGGTCAGTGCGCCGCCCTCTTCGTAGCCGACATAGCCCGGCGGGGCGCCGATCAGGCGGCTCACCGTGTGCCGCTCCATAAACTCGCTCATGTCCAAGCGGATCATGGCGTCCTGGCTGTCGAACATCACTTCGGCCAGAGCCTTGCACAGCTCGGTTTTGCCGACGCCAGTCGGACCGAGGAAAATGAACGAGCCGATCGGCCGGTTCGGGTCTTGCAGGCCGGACCGGTTGCGGCGCACGGCGTTGGCCACGGCCTCGACCGCCTCGTCCTGGCCCACCAGGCGCTGA
>CAYMQL010000632.1:0-2003 GCA_964392255.1 uncultured Planctomycetaceae bacterium
CTGCGGCTGCGCCAGGTCGGTCCAAGCCGTGGCCGAGCTTTCGCGACGGCATCCGCCGCCCTGTGATTTCGACGCGCTCGACGTCGGCCGCGACGCCGCGGTCGGCGCTTGGGCCCAACGGGTGTTCGACGGCGGGATGCCCGACCTGCTGATCAACAACGCCGGGCTGATGAACCGCAGCGCGCCGCTGTGGGAAATATCCGACGAAGAGTTTTCCCGCGTGGTCGACGTGAACTTAAAGGGTGTGGCCAACGTGCTGCGTCAGTTTTTGCCGGCGATGACGGCCGCCGGGCACGGCGTGATCGTCAACTTCAGCTCCGGCTGGGGCCGATCCGTCGCGCCGCACGTCGCCCCGTACTGCGCGACCAAATGGGCCATCGAAGGACTCACCCGGGCGCTGGCCGAGGAGCTGCCTGCGGGCATGGCCGCCGTGCCGTTGGATCCCGGCATCATCAATACCGACATGCTGCACGTCTGCTGGGGCTCGGACGCCGACGCCTATCCCGACGCCGCCGACTGGGCGTCGCGAGCCGTGCCGATGTTGTTGCGCCTGGGTCCGAAAGACAACGGCCGCCCGCTCTCCGTACCGGGGTAGAAGTGCAAAGTCCGCACGGCGGGACACTACGCTTCGCCGTCCATTTGTGATTGTGGCATTCCGTGGCCGGGCTTGTTGGCGTAGAGCAGCCAGTAGACCACCGGAATCACAAACAGCGTGAACACCGTCGAGGCGAACAACCCAAAGATCAGCGACCACGCCAGCCCGGAAAAAATCGGGTCGATGATAATCGGCACGGCCCCGAGCATCGCCGCGAAGGCCGTCAACAGAATCGGCCGCAGCCGCACCACGCGGCTCTCCATAATCGCATCGAACAGCGACCGGCCCCGAGCCAGCGACAAGTGGATGAAGTCGACCAGGATGATCGAGTCGCGGGTTACAATGCCCGCCAGTGCAATCATACCGATCATGCCCGTGGCCGTGAAATAGACCGGATCGAGATAGCCGCCGACATGCTGGGCGTTCATCGCGTTGAGCAGCCAGAAGCCCGGCATCACGCCGAGGATCGTCAGCGGGATGGCCAGCATCACGATCAGAGGAACGGTGAACGAGCCCATCTGGGCCACCAGCAGCACGTAGATGGCGATCATCGCCGCGCCGAAGGCCAGTCCAAGATCGCGGAACACGTCGAGGGTGATTTTCCATTCGCCTTCGCCGGCGAAATCGACGGAGTATCCGGCCGGCAGTCCCCAAGCCACGCCTCCGCCGCACGCAAGAAACGTCCGCCCGTCAACCGACCGCGGCGCAGACTCGGCGATCCACCCGTTGCCGACGCGACGAATCGTCCCCTCTCCCTTTAAGAGATAATTAGGATGAGCGCCGGTAGAAGGCGGAAGTGAGAGCGTGTCATTCGTCGTGTTTCCGTCTGTTCTCTCCCCTCTCCCCTCTCCCCTCTCCACTGCCCGCGCCCTCACTCCCGGCCCCTCTCCCAAAGGGAGAGGGGAGGCGCGCCGATCGGCCAACACGTCCACGACCACGTCGGCCGGCGGGCGGCCGGCGGTCTCGGCGAATACATAGGCAACGCGCTGCAAGTTTTTGTGATAGATCATTTGATCCACACGGGCCCGATCGTCCCAACGCCCGAGTTCCGAAAGCGGCACGAGTTGGCCGCCGGCGCCTTTGACCTCGATGCGGGCCAGGTCAGCGGCGCTGACGCGGCGTTGGACGGGGGTACGCAGCTCGATCCGCAGCGGATTGCGCTCGGCCGGGCTTCGAATCGCTCCGACCGTTTCGCCCCGAAGGGCCGCTTGAACCGTCGCGGCGATTTGTTCGGTCGAAACGCCGTTGAGCGCGGCCTTTTCCTTGTCGGTCACAAAGACGAGCTTCTGCTGCGGGGCCTCGCGAACGCTGTCGACGTCGACCACGCCCGGCTCGTCAGCCAGACGCGCCTGCACCACGTCGGCGCCAAGCAGCAGGTCCTCGTAGCGGCTGTCCGGCTGGCCGTAGA
>CAYMQL010000633.1:0-1998 GCA_964392255.1 uncultured Planctomycetaceae bacterium
GGGAAAGACGATGTTCCCGACTGTAGTGGCGGACCATTCCGTCGTCTTCCGGAAGATCCCCGCCTTTTTCGGGCTTTTTATCCGGCATGGGCCTCCCCCAGGACTTCCGCGACCTTCGCCGGCAATGCGTCCGCCCCGTAGATTCCGTAGGAGATCCGCGCCTTCTTCCCCGCAAGACCATGGGCCAACACGGCCGCTCGGGCCGCGTCGAAATCGCCCTGGCCGGCAAGACACCGCCCCAGCAGATAATCGACCTCGTACTGCTGGCCGAAACCGGCGTAGTCGGCGGCGATCGACGCGGCAATTTTCTGCGCCTCGCTCCACCGGCCCTGCCGGGCGAAAATCTGGGCGCATCGCAGCGGAACGATGCCCGTCCACGGCTCGCGTTGCGTTTGATTCTCGGCGCCAAGCCGTTGGAATCTCGGCGCCGCCTCGGCGAAGTCGCCCTGCCGATAATACGCCTCGGCGATCAAAAACTCGGCCGCCGATCGCTTGCGGCTTTCTGAAAACTGCTTGACCAGCGTCTCGAACGCTTCGCGAGCTTTCGGCCAATCGCCTTGGGTCATGGCGACTTGCCCGCGCAGAAACAGGGCGTATTCGCGAACTTGCGGATCGGCTTTTGCGGCGAGAATCTCGTCGAACAGCGCGGCGGCCCGATCGATATTTTTCTGGTCCGCGGCCCGTTCGGCCAACCGGCACGTTGCATCGGCCCAGTATCGGCTCTGCGACAAATCTTTGTGCAATCGCTCGAACAACCGAAAGGCGTCGTCCGGCCGCTGAAGCCCGATTTCGACCCACGCCCATTCGTAAAGCACCGCGTCGAGATGTGGAAACTCAGAATGCTCGTCGGCCAGTCGCCGGTAGCTTGCGGCGGCTTGTTCGAGCCGGCCGGCCTTTTCGTGCGATCGCGCGGCCGTCCACAAAACTTCGGCCGGATCGAGCCGCTTGGCTTCGTCCGCCTCGCGCTGCTTCTGCTTCGCTCGATCGAGTCCCTGGCGGCACTCGTCGCCCATCGGCCCCTCGGGAAACCGCTCCAAGCCCTCGCGAAAACGGGCAGCGGCCGAGTCCGCGTCGCCGCCGGCCAAGACGATTTCGCCCAAATAGGGCAACGCATACGCGGCGAGTCGATCATTCGGGTATTTGGCCAAAAACGCCTCTAAATCAGGCTTGGCGACGGCAAACCGGCCCGATAGATAAGCCGCCTCGCCCCGGCGAAACAACGCCGGCCGAGCATATTTTCCTTCGGGCTCGACGGCAAGATATTTTTCAAATTGCCGGCGGGCTGCGTCCCATTGGTCCGATTGGAGCAGGGCCTCGGCCAGAAAAAACGTACTCTGACCGGCGCGGGAGTCGTCGGGAAACGCTTGCAGAAACTTCTGAAATTCGTCGGCGGCCTGCCGCCCACGCTGCGCGTCGAAGTGGTCGGCCGCCGCGCGATATTGGTCGTCGGCCGGATCGGCTTGCAGCGGCGAGGCCGCCGCGACCATCGCGCAAACGGCGACTCCGGCAACCAAAGCTCGGCAAAAAGATACAGCCATGCCCCTTAAGTATCTACGCCGATGCGCTGGACGCAAGGGGGTGAACCCCGGCTAAGCTGCTTGGCGCCTTCGCTCTCACATATAACGCGCCAGCTCGAGCCAGAGATAATACACCGCGGTCAGAACCGCGATCAACGCGATGCCTAATAGCACGGTGGTAATGTTGGTGGTCCGACGGGTTACCCAAATCGCGTAACCGACCGCCGCAACGGCGCCTAAATAGATGAGCGTCGAAAAACCCACCACCTGAAACGCCGCCAACGCCAGCAAAAGCACGACGCCGCCGATCGCGCCGCCCAAAGCCACATAGGGCGGCATCCGTCGCGGTTTCTTTGCGGCCGCCTCTTGCTTCGGCGGCTCGTCCTCGGATGCGGCCGGCTCGTCCTCAGTCGCCGTCGGAGCGTCGGACGATTCTTCCGCGGGGGACATCGGTTTTTCCGCGGCGAAGACCGGCTCCTCT
>CAYMQL010000634.1:0-1992 GCA_964392255.1 uncultured Planctomycetaceae bacterium
GGAGCTTGCTTGCCATCGTCGCGATGGCGGCGATGCCGGCCGGCTCGTTGCGCGCCCAGGAATCCGGCCCGCCCGATTGCGCGTTGCAAGAGATGCCGCCGGCCGCGGCCTCGCCGCTTTTCAGGGCATCGCCCGCCGATCGTTCGCCGCAGTTGGAACAAGTGGCCCAGCAGGCCGACCGCCGAACTCGGCACGGCTTCGAATTGGCCGGACGCGGGGCGTATTTCGCGGCTCGGGCCGACTTTCTCGGCGCCGTCCGGTTGGTCGCCGAAGGTCTCGATGCCGAACAAAACACCCAATTGCACGGCCAGGCGCTGGCCGCAGCGCTGACCGCCCTGAACGAGGCCGAAGATTTTCTGCCCGACGGCTCGCAGCTTGAATCGGACCGCGACGTGCAGGAAATCGTCGCCGCCCACGCGACGCCGGTTCTGAAACACGCCGCCGCCCCGCCAAGTTCGCTTGCGGCATTGCGATGCTACCTGACGTTTGCTCAAGAGCAACTGGCCGCCGCGGCAGGCGAGGAAATCGCCGGCTCGATGGCGCTGCACGCCCTCGGCAAACTGCATGCGGCCGCAGCGCAGAAGAAGAGCGGCCTGATCGCCGCGCCCGAGACGAAGGCCGTCGTCTTCTATCAGGCGGCGATGCTGGTCGATCCGCAGAACTACATGGCCGCCAACGATCTCGGCGTGCTTTTGGCTCGCGGCGGCAACTACGCCGACGCCGCGTCGATGTTCCATCGCAGCCTGGCCGTTTGTCCGCAGACGACCGGCTGGCAGAACTTAGCCAAGGTGCATCAACAACTAGGTCAAGCGGCGTTGGCCGATCAGGCCGCGCGTCAGGCCGCGCTGCTTGCCCGGCAGGAAACCGCCGGACGGCAAGCCTCGCCGACCGCCGGCGGCGGCCGCGTACAATGGTTGAATCCGCAATCCTTCGCTCAGACCTCGACCGGCGCGCCGAACGCATCGGGTTTTACGCCGGCCGCCTCGCCGGCGTCCGTAATTGCCGGTCCAATCGCACCGGCGGCGGGTCCACCCGTCCCGTCCGGCCGCCGCGTTGCGCCGACCTCGGCCGAACGCATGTCCTGGGGCGCCAATCGTTATTAGCGATGATCGTAGTGCTTTGCCAACCTTTGATTTTTTTAAAATTGAGTGCCGCTGGCTATGTCAGTGCTTTGCTTGGCCATTCACGAGAACCGGGCACTGGCATAGCCAGTGGCACCCAAAATCTTATACGTGACAAAACACGAGTGCTATGAGATTGAGACTTTTGCGAAACAACCTCCGCATTTCCACGACGCCGCGGGTCGGCCAACGCCGGTCCTCCCTCTGGCGCTTCGCCTTGCCGGTGTTGGCGGCATTGATTGCCGGCTCCTGGCTCGCGGCTTGGGATATGCAGGGAAGGGTCGCTCCGATGGGCGTGGCCGCCACGGCGGGGCCTCGCCATGCCGAACGCCATTCGGCGCGCGTTGCCTCAATGACCCCGGAGGAGCGACACAATATTCTGCTGTGCCAGGCGCTGGGCCCGGCCGCCCCGTGCAATATCTGCGCCGTCGACGGCTCGACCTGCAACTGCTGCCGAGGCGGTTGGGAACGGGCCCGCGCCATCGCCTGGCAGGCCTATGCCCAAGGCGAGTACGTCGGCCACGCCCGATTGGCCCACGTGCCCGAGTATCGCCTCCGGGTCGACGACCGGCTCGACATGGTCTATCGCCTTACGCGCGACGAAACGGCCACGCCCTACCGGCTGAACGTTGGCGACGAAATCCGGATGGAGTCGTTCACCGATCCTGAGTTGAATCGCGATCTGCTGCTGCAGCCCGACGGAACGATCACGCTGCGGCTGCTCGGCCAGGTTCACGCCACCGGCCGCACGGTAACCCAACTGCGCGACACTTTGGAAGAAAAGTACAAAAAGTACTACAAGGTGCCCGCCATCACCGTGACGCCGCTGAAGGTCAATACGAAGCTCGAAGACCTGCGGGCGACGATCGAC
>CAYMQL010000635.1:0-1976 GCA_964392255.1 uncultured Planctomycetaceae bacterium
GCGCACGCCAACAGCGCGAAAAGCAAGAAAAAACAACTATGCCAGTTGATTGCGTCCATTAAAACAGCCCCAGGACCAAGCCGCCGGGGAACAGATAGCTCCAAATCATTGCGCCCGCCAACATCGCCGAGGCCAGCGGCACGCAGTATTTCAAACAGGTTGTCATCACCTGATCGATCCGCAGACGCGGCAGCGACCAGCGGATCCAGATCATGCACGTCGCGCCGAACACCGCTTTCGCGATGAAGTTGGCCAAGCCCAGCAGGTTGCCGATCCATCCGGCGACGGTGCTCGGATCGCCGCTGAGGCCCAGCCACGAGGCGACGGGGATCGGGCCGTTCCAGCCGCCGCAAAACAGCAACGCCCCCAGCCCGCTCACCATGAACATCGCCGCGTACTCGGCCATGAAAAAGAACACCCAACGGAAACCCGAATATTCGGTCAAAAAGCCGGCCACCAGTTCGCTCTCGGCCTCGGGCAGATCGAACGGGGCCCGATTCGTGCTGGCCACGGCGCACGTGGCGTAGACCCAAAACGTCACAAACGTGAAAGGATCGTGAAAAACGTACCAGTTGTAAAACCAACCGGCCTGCGCTTGGCCGATCTCGACCAGATTCATGCTGCCGGCGATCAGCACGGGCACGACCACGCACAAGGCCAGCGGGATTTCGTAGCTCACAACCTGGGCGGCCTCGCGCATCGCTCCGTAGAGCGACCATTTCGAGCCCGAGGCATAGCCGGCCAGAATGACGCCGAACACCTCCAACCCCGCCACCGCCAGGATGAAAAATACGGCGATGTCCAAATTGAGCGCAACCCAACCGTTGGCGAACGGTAGCGCGATGAACGTGCAAAAGGTGGCGCAAAAACTCACGTAGGGCGCCAGGCGGAACAGCGGCCGGTCGGCCGCGATGGGAATAATGTCTTCCTTGCAAAGCAGCTTGATGCCGTCGGCCGGCGGTTGCAGCCAGCCGAAGCGGCCGCCAACCCGCGTCGGGCCCAGCCGGTCTTGAATCCGCGCCGCCACCTTCCGCTCCAGCCAAATGAACACCGCCGCCGAACACAGCGCCACAACCAGCACCAGCGCCGACTGGATCACGGCCGCAATGGCGTAGGCCAGCCACGAGTCGTTCAGAAAGTAGGCAAGCAGTTGGGTCACGGTGGAGTTTTCAGTTGTCAGTAATCAGTTTTCAGTTGTCAGTAATCAGTTGTCAGTGATTCTATTGAGCAAAAATGCTTTACCTCTCCACTCTCCACTCTCCACTACCTGTCAATCTCTCCCAACACAATATCCAACGACGCGATGATGGCCGGAATGTCGGCCACCAGCACGCCGCGGCACAGATCGGGCACGACCGACAGGTTGCAAAAACTGCTGCTGCGGATCCGCACCCGCCACGGCACCGGCGAGCCGTCGCCGACGACCATAAAGCCCATTTGGCCCTTCGGCGCTTCGGTTTCCAGATAGGCCTCGCCCTTGGGCAGTTTCTGACGCAACGCCATCGGCTTGTCGACCGTTCCGGCGGCGCGGGAATATTTTTCGATCGCCTGACGGATCAAGCTGATCGACTGCACGACTTCGAGCATCCGCACAAAGTACCGATGCCACGAATCGCCCACCACGGCCTCGGGCGGAATCGGATGCGGGTCGGCGTAGCGGCCGTTGACCGGGGCCACGACTTGCCACGTGTAGCCGTCGTACATCTCGGTGTAGATCGGCTCGCCGTCGCGTCGCAGGTCCCAATCGACGCCGCTGCCGCGCAGCACGGGCCCGGTGCAACCGAAGTCGACGGCCATTTCAGCCGACATGACGCCGATGCCGGCCATACGGTGGATAAAAATCGCGTTGTCGGTCAGCAGGGCGTGGAAATCGTCGATCACCGGCACGAACTGATCGAGAAACTCTTCGCACCGTTTCAACCAGCCCTCGGGCGCGTCGGCCGTGACGCCGCCGACGGTAATGTAGCTGTACGTCA
>CAYMQL010000636.1:0-1976 GCA_964392255.1 uncultured Planctomycetaceae bacterium
GGAGCCCTAGGCTTCGGGGTTGGGCTCGTGTAAAATACGGCCGTTCTAGCCGTTCCAGGGGAGTTATGCCGATCGACCCGTTCCGTTTATGTCTGGCGATGGGCCCGGTGGCCGTCTACCTTTTGCTGCTGGGGGCCATTAATTGGTCGAGGCGGCCGCTAGTGGTATCGGGCGGGCGCGACGCGGCCGCTTTGGCGTTGGCGGCGGCGGGCTTGGCCATCGTCGGTCCGATCGAATTGTTCATTCCCTTTGCGGCGGCGGCCCGCTTCGGTTCGTACGTCTGGGTAATGATGCTGGCGCTTTACGTGCTGTGCGTCGTGCTGGTGCTGTTGATGTTGCGGCCGCGGCTGGTCATCTACAATATTGCGGTCGATACGCTGCGGCCCATTCTGGCCGAGTTGGTCGAAAAGCTCGACGCCGAAGCCCGATGGGCCGGCGATAGCCTCGTGCTGCCCGGTTTGGGCGTCCATCTTTATATCGACAGCTTTCCCGCCCTGCGGAATGCGTCGCTCGTCGCCGCAGGCGGACGACAGAATCACCAAGGCTGGCGGCGGCTGGAAACCTCGCTGGGCGACGCCCTGGCGCGCGAAGACGTCGCCCGCAATCCGCGAGGCCTTGCCCTGTTCGGCGTCGGTCTGCTGCTGGCCGCCGCGATCGTTCTGATTATCGCCCAGGATCCCCAGGCGGTCGCTCAATCGTTGCTGAACGTCGCCCAGTCGCTCCAAAAACTGCTCGGGCTGTAAGAAACACTCATAGAAAGTGCTCCTCATGCTTTGCATGAGGCTGGAATTCCTAGCGTTCCGCTTGAAGCTTAAATTCCTCACACGGAGTGTGAGGAGTACATGCGAAGCCGGAGTTTTCTTAGAATTCTTTAAAAAAGCAACAATCGCCGACAGCTTCATCCATCCCTCTCCCCTCTCCCCTCTCCCCTCTCCCCTCTCCACTCTCTCACCCCATTTCCATCGCAAAAACCACACGATACGCCTGGTATCCGGCGGCGATTTGCTCGGGATAGAGCCGCGCGATCTCCTCGCGCAACTGGTCGGCCGAGTCGAAACCGTCCGGCTTGGCGTCGGCGTCGGTAAGCCGGGCCAATTCGACCTGGTCGACGGCAATCACGCGAATGTATCCGACGCCTGGGATGTAGCTCCGCTGGCCGGCGCGCATCCGGCGGTACTTCCACAGTCGGATCGTCTGGGTCTTCTGGCCCGAGCGGATCGCCGGTAGAAATTTCTTCTTAAAAAGCAGCATGTCGCCAGGGTAACATTTCGCGTCCAAGGCCGCCATTGGCCGGATAGCGAGATTGCCCGTGGAAGGCTGATCGACCATGCCAAAATGGCAGATTTATCGAGCAAACCGTTGCTTTGAAGCTTGGTCCCTTGATGAAGCAGCTTCGCAACCTGTTGTCAAATAATAATTTACGACGCCAGGCGTCCGGGCCATCGCTGGTCGGCACGCCCTTTGCTGCTAAACGCTATCTTTGTCGGGGGTGCCATCGCACTCATCCATTTCGAGAAAAGGAGCAACGAATATGGCGTCTGGAGAAAAAATTATCGGGATCGACTTGGGCACCACCAACTCGGTCGTCGCTGTGATGGAGGGGAAGGACGTCAAAGTGATCCCCAATGCCGAAGGAAACCGGCTGACGCCCAGCGTCGTGGCCTTTACCGATAAGGGCGAAACCGTCGTCGGCGAGCCTGCCCGGCGGCAAGCGGTCACCAACCCCACGCGGACCGTCTCTTCGATCAAGCGTTTTATGGGCCGCCGCCACAACGAAGTGGCCTCGGAAGAGAAGATCGTGCCCTATAAAGTGGTCGGCGGATCGGACGACTATGTCAAGGTCGAGGTCGACAACCACGACTATACGCCGCCGGAGATTTCGGCCTTCACCCTGCGCAAGCTGAAAGAAGCCGCCGAGGCCTACTTGGGCCACAAGGTGAACAAGGCCGTCATCACCGTGCCGGCCTACTTCAACG
>CAYMQL010000637.1:0-1974 GCA_964392255.1 uncultured Planctomycetaceae bacterium
TCTTTGGCCTTCATGCGGACCAGAAACGACGGGGGCGAAGCGGTCGCCGATGAGTCGGCCGCCTCTTTCATCTCGGCCTCGATCTCTTCGTCGATCTCTTCCTGATGATCGTAGTAATAGCCCATCGCCGCGTGTGCTTCAGCCGGAGTCAAATAGGAATGCTGTCGGCACATTTCGTCGACGGACCAACCATAGGCAAGGTAGTCCATCACGACCTGAGCAACCCGCATCCTGGGAGTTCGCCGCAGACGAGCGGGCTCGCCCTCGACCTTTTCAATATGGAGACTCGATAGACCAACCGACACGAGAGGCACCTTTGCCTGTGATTGGGATAACTAACCCTTCACTATACAAATTGTACGTCGGCAGACGCCATTGCACAAGCATGTTGAATGGCCGCGATTTTCACGGAGTCCTCCGGTTCAAAGCGGCGATTACGGCTCTTTTGGCCGACGTGCCGTCGGCCGCTAAACAACATTGTTTTTCTGACTATCAATCGCCGACAGGGTTTGAAATCGTCTCTTTTTCTCGGCTACAAAACCAGCATGGCGTCGCCGTAGCTGTAAAAGCGATATTGTTCGCGAATCGCTTCGTCGTACGCTCGGCGAATCAACTCCTCGCCGCCGAAGGTGCGCACCAGAACCAAGAGCGTCGTCCGCGGCAGGTGGAAATTCGTCAGCAGCACGTCGACCGCGCGGAATTGATAGGGCGGCCGTATAAAAAGGTCGGTATAGCCGAGAAACGGTTTTAAACGTCCCTCGGCGGCGGCGGTTTCCAGAACCCGGACCGACGTCGTGCCGACCGCCGCGACGCGCCCGCCGCGGGCCCGGCAGGCCTCGATTCGATCGATCGTTTTTTGCTCGATGCAACCCCATTCAGAGTGCATCGGATGCGCGGCGAGCGTCTCGGCGGCGATCGGCCGAAACGTGCCGGGCCCGACGTGCAGCGTCAACGGGCAGAGTTCCACGCCGCGTTCGACCAGCGCGGCCAGCAGCGTCGAGGTGAAGTGCAGCCCGGCCGTCGGCGCCGCGACCGCGCCGGGCACTTGTGCAAAAACCGTCTGGTAGTGTTCCCGATCGCTCGCGACCATCTCGCCTTTGCGGATATAAGGCGGCAGGGGCACCCGCCCCACGCGATCCAAAAGCGCAAAGGCATCGTCCGCGGCCAGCGGCCGGGCGATCCAACTCCCGTCCGACTGCTTCATTCCAAGTTGCAGCCGGATGTCTTCCTGCCCGGCCGCGTTGAGCAGCGTGATGGTATCGCCCGGTTTGAGTTTGCCGCGGGTTTTGCACATCAATTGCCACAGTCCGTCCGGGCTGGCCGACAAAAAAAGGCCCTCCCAATGTCCGCCGGTCTCCTGACGACGCCCCACCAGCCGCGCAGGCACCACTCGGGTGTCGTTGATTACCAGGCAATCGTCCCGCTGTAAAATCTCGGGCAGGTCGCGAATGTGCTGATGCTCCAGGGTGTTGCGGCTGCGATCGACCACCAGCAGTCGGGCGTCGCTGCGGCAGGCGGCCGGCGACTGGGCAACCAGGTGTTTCGGCAAGTCGTAGTCGTAACGGTCCAATTCCGACATGGCATTGTCCCCCGCGGCCCACATACCCTTCAAGCTGAGCTTTACCCTTGCGGCACAAAGAAGTATAAGCCCCCAAGCCACTGCCTTGCAGGGGGTCGCCCGATGGCCAAAATCAACGTCGCCCTCTGTATTACCGATCTCGACCTCGGCGGCGCCGAACGCTGTCTGACCGAGCTCGCCCTGCGCATCGACCGGCAAAGGTTTGCGCCGGCGGTCTATTGCCTTGGGCCTCGCCCTTTGAAGGAAGAAGCGTCGTGCGTGCCTCGGCTCGAATCGGCCGGCGTCGAAGTCCACTGCCTTGGCGGCCGAGCGTTATGGCAATTTCCCATCCTCGTCGGCCGCCTCCGACGCCTGCTCGCCGCCCAGCGACCGCAGCTTATCCAGACATTCATGTT
>CAYMQL010000638.1:0-1970 GCA_964392255.1 uncultured Planctomycetaceae bacterium
CCGACAAGCTCGACGACGAGAAACGCTACGTCTACCTGTTGGACAAGGACGGCAAGCCGGCAAAGCGCGATGTGAAACTCGGTCGCGAGGCCGACAAGCGGTATGAAATACTCGAAGGATTGGCCGAAGGGGACAAGGTGCTGTTGGAAGCCCCGAAGGATTCTGAATAGAATGGCACTGCCGCTTGTGACGTCAGGATTTAGCAAAATTGGCGACGGCGTTCAAGATTTATGGTGGGCGCAGATCAAGGACGGGGCAAACCGCAGGGCATTTTGCGGAGCCACGGAAAAAATGGATCGTTTTGCACCAATTGTCGACGAATCTGGTCTTCCCATGAGACCCGCCTTGGTCGTATTCTATCCGTCGACTGAGACCTTCCTTGGATGGCGTGGTGTCCTTGCCATGAACCAAGGAGGGTCTCATGTCATTTTATCATGGATGCAAAACGCTGACACGTCGGTTTCGTCTCGTCCTGGCGTCATTTCTTCAGAACGACGGTTTGCCGTTCAACAACGCGCTACCCGAGGAAGAAATCGAGCAGGCGTTCGAGCAAGAGGGCTTTGCGCTTTGGGCGGAGGACGAAGAGGAAGACGCGGTTTACACGCCTCCGGTCACTTTGTGGGCATTTCTCTCACAGATGTTGCACAAAGCCGAGCAACGCAGTTGCGTGGCGGCCGTGGCGAGAGTCATGGTGTTGTTGACGGCGTTGGGACGCGAACCGCCTTCGGGCAACACGGGCGCTTATTGTCGCGCCCGGGCGAAGTTGCCCGAACCGGTGATTCGACGGTTGACGCTCCACATGGCCCAGGGGTGCGAAGAAGCGGTCCCCTCGTCGTGGCTCTGGCACGGTCGGCATGTGAAGCTGGTCGACGGCACGACCGCATCGATGCCCGACACGGAGGCGAACCAGGCGGAATATCCGCAACATGGGGTGCAAGAAGAAGGCGTCGGCTTTCCGTTGATACGGATGGTGGTGCTGGTTTCGCTGGCCACGGGCATGCTTTGCGACATGGCCTTGGGGCCTTACCAGGGCAAGGAAACGGGCGAACCGGCGTTGTTTCGCGAATTGCTCGGCAGGCTGGAGGCCGACGACATCGTGGTCGGCGATCGGTACTATTGTTCCTATTTTATGATCGCGTTGTTGAAGGAGCTGGGCGTCGATTTCGTCGTGCGGCTGCATCAAGCGCGCACGGCCGACTTCCGACGCGGTCGGCGTCTTGGCTCGGGCGACCATCGGGTCGAATGGATTCGTCCGGCCCGTCCCGAGTGGATGGACCGGGAGACCTACGCCCGCATGCCCGCGTCGATCGAGCTTCGCGAGGTTCTCGTGCAGGTGGATCAGCCGGGCTTTCGCACCAAATCTCTGGTGGTGGTCACGACACTCTGCGACGCAGAGACGTACACGTCCGACGAGATTGCCGAACTCTATCGCGGTCGTTGGCTGGCGGAGTTGGATATTCGCGCGATCAAGATCACGTTGGACATGGACGTTCTGCGTTGCAAGACGCCGGCCATGGTGCGTCGCGAAATATGGGCGCATCTGTTGGCTTACAACATGATCCGCCGCAGTATCCTGCAATCGGCCCGAGCGTCGGGACGTTCACCGCGCGAACTGAGTTTTACGGCCGCGATGCAAGGGATTGCCGCTTCGTGGACGGTAGCGGTGCTGGCCGCGCCAGACCGGTTCGGGATGTTGGTGGACGCCCACCTGGCAAACTTGGCAGGCCACCGCGTTGGCAACCGACCGAACCGAGTGGAGCCCCGAGCTATAAAACGTCGCCCAAAACCGCATCGACTATTGACGAAGCCCCGAGCCGAAGCCCGGCTCGACGTGTTCGCCGGTGTTTCGACATAAACCCTTGCCGCACAAGCGGCAGTGCCATTCGTTCCTGCACTTGTAAATATCATTCAAACCAATGACTGAGAAGTTGCGAGACCGGCAGTTTTGGACGTAGTGGAGCGAAAAAGTG
>CAYMQL010000639.1:0-1961 GCA_964392255.1 uncultured Planctomycetaceae bacterium
CCTGCAAATTCGACATCACCTTGTCGTACATCTGGCCGTGCGGCAGCAAAAACACGCTCGGCGTTTGCTCGTCGACCAGCGCGATCGGGCCATGCTTCATTTCGGCGGCCGGGTAACCCTCGGCATGGATGTAGCTGATTTCTTTCAGCTTCAACGCGCCCTCCAACGCCGTGGGAAAGTTGCACTGCCGCCCCAGATAGAGAAAATTGTTGCAATGGGCGTATTTTTCCGCGATCTGCCGCACCCGGTCATTGCACTGCAACGCCTGGCGGATTTTGTCGGGCAATTCCTGAAGCTGTTCGATAATTCTCATGCCCGCCGGAAAGCTCAGATGCCGCAGCCGGCCGAAATAAAGCGCCAGCATCGCCAACAGCGTGCATTGCGACGTGAACGCCTTGGTCGAGGCCACGCCGATTTCCGGTCCCGCCCGCAAGTAGAACCCGCCGTCGGTCTCTTGGGCGATCGTGCTGCCCACCACGTTGCAGACGCCGAGGGTGGGGCAGCCCTTTCGCTTCATCTCGCGCAGCGCGGCCAGCGTATCGGCCGTCTCGCCGCTTTGCGTAATCGCGAACACCAGCGTGTGGCTGTCCAGCGGCGGATTGCGATAACGCAGCTCGCTGGCGTATTCCACCTCGACCGGCAATCGGGCCATCGCCTCGATCTGGTACTCGCCCACCAAACCCGCGTGCCAACTGGTGCCGCAGGCCGTCATAATAATGCGGTGTACGGCGCAGAGTTGCTGGGGCGTCAGATTGAAGCCGCCGAACTTCGCCGTCGCCGCGTCCAGATCGAGCCGCCCGCGCAATACGTTTTCGATCGACTCCGGCTGCTCGAAAATCTCTTTGAGCATGAAATGGGCGTAACCGCCCTTGGCCACGTCGGTCGCCTGAAAGTCCAGCACGTGGACGCTATGGTTGACGCGGCCCTGATCGCGATGGATTACCCGCAAACTGTCGGCCGTCAACACCGCTAATTCGTGATCCGCCAGATACACGATCTTGTCCGTGTAGCCGGCCAAAGGCGAGGCGTCGCTGGCCAGAAAATGCTCGTTGGCGCCGACGCCGATAATCAACGGGCTGCCCAGCCGCGCCGCAATCAGCACGCCGGGCCACTGCCGGAACATCACCGCCAGCCCATACGTTCCCTGAAGCTGCGACAGCGCCGCTTGCACCGCCGCGACCAGCGGCTGGTAGTCGACCGCCGCCATGTCGGCCGCGAGCGACTGCCGTTTCAAACAGCTATCGATCAGATGAGCGACAACCTCGCTGTCCGTGGCGGACTGAAACGCATAGCCTTCGGACTGCAACCGCTGTTTGAGGCTCTTGTAGTTCTCGATCACGCCGTTGTGAACCACGGCCAGCGAGCCGTCGCCGCCAAGATGCGGATGCGCATTGACGTCGTTCGGCGCGCCGTGCGTAGCCCAGCGCGTATGTCCAATGCCGATCCGCCCGGAAATCGGATTCTCGGCCAGCCGTTTTTCGAGCCGATCAATGCGCCCTACGGTTTTAATCAGCGCGAGATTGCCCTCGGGCCCGATCGTCGCCACGCCCGAACTGTCATAGCCGCGATACTCCAGCCGGTGGAGTCCCGTCAGCAGAAACTCCACGGCGTCGCGCGATCCGATGTATCCCACGATTCCACACATGGCGAGCGTCACTCCCGGGCCACAGGCCGCAAACGACGAGAAGGCAAGCTCCGCAACTATACCTTGCCATCTTGCATAAGAATCGCCGCCGCCACAAGAGAGAAATCGATGGATTTCGACGGCGAAGGCGACAGGCACGTTTTTGCCCTTGAAAGGGCGAAAAATGAGCCAGTCCCCGGCCCGCTTGTCCAAGAAATAACGCGGCGGATGGCAGAAGGGACTTTCGCCGCATCTGCCATCCGCCAATGCCCCTCCGCGGCGGGGCAACGTAACCGTTGCCCAACCGTGGATTGTTTTCCGTTCTACTTCCGCTTAC
>CAYMQL010000640.1:0-1955 GCA_964392255.1 uncultured Planctomycetaceae bacterium
AAGGGGAAGGCGGCGGTTTCCTGGGCGAAGGCCGACGCGACGATATGGACCTCGTGCCCGCGGGCCACAAGCCGTTTGGCGAATTCGAAGGTCCAGAGTTCGGCCCCGCCGCGCCGCGGTTCGAACCGGCTAATGACCAGGCCGATTTTCATGTGCGATCCTTGTCCAACAGCGTTTGCAGCCGCGATTCGAGCAACTGCCGACCGCCGAGAAATTCCAACTCGATGCCGACTGCCCAAAGCGGAACTTTGCCCAACCGTTCGGCCGCTATCTTGGCCAAATCTTTGCCGGTACACAAGAGCATCGAAGCGCCGAGCGTCTTGGCCCATGCCGAAAGCTGGTCGAGATCGGCCCGGGCGTATCGGTGATGGTCGGGGAACTCGCGAAAGCCCAGCACGCGGCAGCCGCACGACTGAAGCGTATGGCGGAAGCCGGCCGGATTGCCGATGCCGCAAAAAGCCGCGACCGGCTGGCCGCGCAGTGCCTCGAGCGGCGTCTCGGCGCCGGCCGACGAGACGAGCCGCCGCGGCCCGTGGACGACCTCGGCGCAGACGGCGGCCGGTGCGTTTTGGTGAATGGTTTTCCACAGGGCGGCGCGTCGGTCGGCGTCCAGTGCGTCGGCCCGCGAAAGCACCACAACGTCGGCCCGCCGCAATCCTTCGACCGGCTCGCGGAGCAATCCCCGCGGAAATACCCGGCCGTAGCCGAACGGCTCGAAGGCGTCCAGCAGCACAATATCCAAGTCGCGGGCTAGCCGCCGATGCTGAAATCCGTCGTCCAACAGGATCAATTGGGCGCCGAATCGGGCGACGGCTTCCCGGGCGGCGGCCGCTCGGTTGGGATTTTGCAGGTGCGGCAGGCCGGGCAGCAAGCGTTCCAACTCCCGCGCCTCATCGTTCGACTGGCCCGAGGCGGCCCCGTAGCCGCGGCTCAGCACCGCCGCGCGAACGCCGCGCTCGGTGAACCAACGCGCCAACCAGCCGACCAGCGGCGTTTTGCCGGTGCCGCCGAGCGTCAGGTTGCCGACGCTTACGACCGGCACGCCGGCGCGATGCACCGAGGCCTTGCCGCGGTCGTAGTGACGATTGCGCCATCGGACCGCGGCCGCGTAGAGCGGTTCGCCCAGGGCCAGCGCGGCGCGCAACAGAGATGCCGCCGCCCCGCGACGACGGCCGCTTATAATTTCTCGAAAGATCGACTCGCAGGACAACACAGACTCCTCGACGGTGGTGCGACGAGCGTTCGTTTGGCAACATCATAGGTGGTCTCGCCCCCCCGATCAACCACCTTGTGGGCCTAGGCGGCTCGGCCCGCGCGGGGTTGCCGCAACGTGGCACACCAAGTTTTTGGTAGGGTGCTTGCTTGCACGCACCATGATCGCTAAGGATAATGTCGGCATGAATCGTTCCGCAGAATGGCTCCGACACACGTTTGACCTTTCGGCCGCGTTGGCGGCATACCTTGCCATGACCATTCCATGCATTGCCGCGGATCCGGTCCAAGCGATTTTCGATCAGGCCAAGCAGGCCGTCCATCGCGGCGACTTCGACGCGGCCGTCGCGCTGCTCGATCCGGCCGTGCGGCAGCATCCGAGAGAAGCAAAACTCGTCGGCATCCGCGGCGCAGCTCGGATCGGCATGGGCGAGTATGCCAAAGGAACGGCCGACTTGAAAATGGCCATGCGGCTGACGCCCCACGACGCAGGACTCGCGTACCGGCCGTCGAGCGACAAAAAACTTTCGGCCGAGGCCCTCGAACACGGCCGTCGCCAGGTGGCCGCCATGCTCAGCGACCGCCCGGCCATGGCCGAACACGCGCCGCAAAGCGATTTTCTGCGCGACTGGGCCGCACGCAAGTTCGCCGGCGAGGATTTCGGCGAGCCGATCGATTGGGATCCGTCCGAGCCGCTGCATTCCGACGCCGAGCACCTTGCCCCGGGCGACGGCGACAACGCG